>JAEELC010000077.1 GCA_016288675.1 Acholeplasmatales bacterium
TTAATAAATGAGTAATCGTATTGTTTTAATAATCTAAGAGTCTTCTTAATAATCTTTATATCGTACATAACTTATCCTTTCTTTTAAGTCTAAGTTTTTGTCTTCACTCCCTTTTGATTACTTTTATTTTACTATCTACAACACCTTGAATAAAACTAGAATTAGAATCAAATCTTAATGTCTTATGTAGTACATATTGTGGATTATGCATTGAAAAATAATAATATATATTAAAGTTAGCAGCAAATGATGGTAGAATTAGCCCACAAATTAAAGAAAAAAAGAAAAAACAATGAACATAATTACAAGTATGGTTCCCAAATATTAACGAATAAATGAGCAAAACCAAAATAGACGCAATCGAAATAAAAAATATGAAATTAATGTATTTCTTTGCTTAATCATATTAAAACCTACCAATCAATTAAAATACTATAAAGTCCAACATTATATTATAAAAAAACAATTAAATTCTTAGATTTATCAAAATCTATTTCATTCTTTAATATACCAAAAAAGTTTTTCAAAACTATTTAGCTAATTGTAGATATTAAAAGATTATTATTATACTTAAGATTTTTAGGTATAAAAAAATCTAAAGTGGATTTTTATAATTTTGAGATAATCTAATTTTCACTATCTCTTTAATTATTATATTTCTCCACTTTAGAGAATAATACTTTCTATATTTTATTTATTAATATTTAATAGCGTATCATCTAATATCTTAATAGCATTTGTAATGCAATCATCACAGCTAGTTAACATTTGATGAGTCTTTACCCCTTTTAAATCACCACAATATAAAGCTTTAGATTCTTCAATAAAACGATCCATCATATCTGATGCAATAAGCTTAGTATTTACGCCACTTTTATTAAGAAGTCCTGCAACTATAGTAGCGCCTATAAGAGCTCCACATACACCTTTAGTATTCCCCATACCTGTACCAAAGCCAGAACCAATAGCACAAATTTGTTCTTCTGTTAAACCAAGTTCATCTTGATAAGCCATTATTACAGCTTGTGCACAATTACAACGTGTATGCTTTAAATTTAATGCGTATTCAATTTTATTATCCATATTAACTCCTAATAATCACAGGTTATTCCTGTGGCTTAAAATTTTTATATTCATTTAATGGTGATAAAACTATTTCATTGTTTTTTAAAGATTCTTGAACAAGAATAATTCTTTGATTTTCAGAACCTCTAAATTTTAATGCTAGATTATATTTTTCAAGAACAAAACGTCCATCTACTAAAATATCAATTTGATTTAAAATATCTAAAGTAAATTTAGTATGTACCTTTCCTTTATTATCTAGCATATCTTTATCCATTGTGTAACCTGAATACATCCATATAGTTTTATGTGGATAAGTCTTTCGAACTCTTTTAATGAAATCAACAAGAGCTTCTTGATTTTCAGGTTCAAATGGTTCTCCTCCTAATATGGTTAAACCATTAATATAATTAGGTTTTAGAGCTTCAATTATTAAATCTTCTTCTACTTTAGTAAATGGTTCTCCGTAGCAAAAGTCCCATGTATCTTCGTTGAAGCAGCCTTTGCAGTGGTTTCTACAACCACTGACAAATAAGCTTACTCTAACACCTTCGCCATTAGCGATATCAGTTTTATTAATCTTACCGTAATTCATTATAAGTGAAGAACACGTTCCTTAATTTCTTGTGTTCTACCTTGATTCCAGAATTGAGAACCAATATAACCACATGTTCTACGAGCTACATTTAATCTTGTTTGGTCTGTGTTTCCACAGTGTGGACACTTCCAACCTAATTTTCCATTCTTATCTGTATAAATCTTAATCTCACCATCGTATCCACAAACTTGGCAATAATCTGATTTAGTATTAAGCTCTGCATACATAATATTATCATACATAAATTTCATAACAGAAATTACTGCTGGGATATTATTTTGCATATTAGGAACTTCTACATAAGATACTGCTCCACCTGGAGATAAACGTTGGAATTTAGATTCAATGCCAAGCTTAGAAAAAGCATCAATTTGTTCAGTAACATGTACATGATAAGAGTTAGTAATATAATTCTTATCAGTAACACCATTAATAATACCAAATCTTCTTTGTAAAGCTTTTGCAAACTTATAAGTAGTAGATTCTAGTGGAGTACCATATAATGAATAATCAATATTTTCTGCTGCTTTCCAAGCTGCTGTATGGGCATTTAAGAATTCCATAACCTTAATCCCAAATTCTTGTCCTTCTTCTTCAGTAAGCTTCTTACCAGTCATATAATATACAGTTTCCCATAGACCGGCAAATCCTAATGAAATAGTTGAATATCCACCATATAATAGCTTATCAATCTTTTCACCCTTCTTTAAACGAGCAAGAGCACCATGCTGCCATAATATAGGTGCAACATCACTAGTAGTACCAAGTAAACGTTCATGTCTGCAACGTAATGCTCTATGACATAATTCTAGACGTTGATCAAAAATTTTCCAGAATTCATCCATGTTCTTTTCACTTGAGCAAGCAACATCAACTAGATTAATAGTTACAACACCTTGATTAAATCTTCCATAATATTTAGGCTTTCCATTTTCATCGATATAAGGAGTTAGGAATGAACGGCATCCCATACATGGGAAGCAATTACCATTTCCATTTTTATCAACCTTATCACGTAACATAATCTTTTCAGAAATATAATCAGGTACCATACGTTTAGCTGTACATTTAGCAGCAAGTTCTGTTAAATAGAAGTATTTAGAATCTTCATTAATATTATCTTCTTCAAGAACGTAAATAATCTTAGGGAAGGCTGGAGTAATATAAACTCCTTCTTCATTCTTTGTACCAATAATTCTTTGATTTAATGTTTCTTCAATTATTAAAGCTAGGTCATCTTTTTCTCTTTGATTCTTGGCTTCGTTTAGATACATAAATTCTGTAATAAATGGACTTTGACCATTAGTAGTCATAAGAGTAACAACTTGATATTGAATTGTTTGAACACCCTTTTTAATCTCATCTCTTACTCTCTTTTCAACAATTTCATCAATCTTATCATTTTCAAGATTAGCACCTACAAGGTTCATTTCATCAATTAATTGCTTGCGAATCTTTTGACGTGAAATATCTACAAATGGTGCAAGATGAGCTAAAGAAATAGATTGGCCACCATATTGGCTTGATGCAACTTGTGCAATTATTTGAGTTGCGATATTACAAGCTGTTGAGAATGAATGAGGCTTTTCAATTAATGTACCAGAAATAACTGTTCCATTTTGTAACATATCTTCAAGGTTAACAAGATCACAGTTATGCATATGTTGAGCATAATAATCTGCATCATGGAAATGAATAATACCTTCCTTATGTGCATTTACTACTTCTTCTGGTAATAAGAAACGATTTGTAATATCTTTAGATACTTCTCCTGCCATATAGTCTCTTTGTACTGATACGACTGTTGGATTCTTATTTGAATTTTCTTGCTTTACTTCTTCATTAGCTCCTTCAAGTAAAGTTAGGATTTGATTATCTGTAGTATTACTCTTTCTAATTAATTCATGCTTATAACGATATGTAATATATGATTTTGCAACTTTAAATGCTCCTGTAGCCATAATTGCTTCCTCAACCATATCTTGGATTTCTTCTACTGATACAGCACGACCAATCTTCTCACAACTTTTTACAACATTTTCAACAAGTGCAGAAATTTGTTTGTTGCTCATTCTAAATTCTTTATCATCAATAGATTCATTAGCCTTAATTACAGCATTTAAAATCTTATTTTGATCGAATTCTACTTCTTTTCCGCTTCTTTTTATTACGTTCATGATTCTTACCCTCCATTATCATTTAGAATATACCCCAATTTAGAAATAGGAATATCATCTTTTTCCTTATAAAGTACCTTCATTATAAAATAGACGTTAATTATCAACGCGTTGGAAAAACAACATAATTTGAAAATAATATTTTTTCTTTTATTGACATTAAGTTTTTATTTTTATCTTTACATTTTCTTACAATTTTATAATTATTTTTACAATATGATTTGATTTTAAAAACTAATTTATATTATAATGAGATTAGGAAAGGCGTTGGAAAAACAACAATTGTATGAAAGAGATTAATTTAGTTAGAAAAACAAAATATTTTAAAACCCTAGATGATCAAAACTTTAACGCCATAATGCGTTGCATGCAAGCTCGTATAGATACTTTTTCTAAAGGAGATGTTATTGTTCATATGGGAGACAAAATCACTTCGGCCCTTTTAATACTTTCAGGTAGTGCACGAAGTGTTACATATGATTCAGATGGTAATGAATATATAAATCTAGATTATAAAAAAGGAAATATGTTTGGATTATCTGATATAATTGCACAAAACAAAGTACATTCAGATTCTTTATTTTGTTTAGAAGATTGTTCAATTATATATTTAGATAAATTTAGATTGTTAAATCCTACACTTAATCGTTGCCAACGTCATATTGATTTAATGAAAGCTTGCTTCGAAGAATTAGCAAGACAAAATAAAGAATTAAAGATTCATAAAGATATACTTCTTCTTTCTAAAACTCAAGAAAAGGTTATGGCATATCTAACTTATTTATCACAATTAAATAAGTCAAATATGTTTGATATACCTTATTCGCGTGAGGAATTAGCTTTATATCTAGGTGTAGAACGTTCTGCCTTATCAGATACTCTATCTAAAATGAAAAAAGCTGGACTTATTGATTATAATAAATTTAGCTTTAAAATATTAAAAAATGTCGATTAATTTAAAATCGACATTTTTATTTGCTTAATTTTAGTATTTTATTAATAATTAGACTAACTAGTAAAATAATTGTACTAGTAACTACCATTACTCCACCAGCTGAAATATCTAAATAATATGAGGCTATTACACCAATAATAGAAGCTATTAATGATAAAACAATTGATACAATTAAGCTACCTTTATATGATTTATTTAATTGTATGCTTGAAGCATAAGGTATAACCATTAATGCACTTACTATTAATGCTCCTACTACTTTACTTGAAATAGCAACAATAATAGCAGTTAAAATAGTTTGAGCCATATTTAAAGCCTTAACATGAATATTGTCAAGTGAAGCTTGAAATTCATTATAGCTAGAATATAATATTTGTCTATAAAAACCTATACTAAATATTACAGTTACTATTGCTACTGCAATAATAACAATTAAATCTTTAAGTGTAACTAATGATATGGAACCAAACAAATAGCTTGAAAATGTTGCAGCACTAGAATACTTTGATAATATTGCTGTTAAGCCAATCGCAAAGCTCATTACAATAACAACTGATAATTCAGCATATTTACTAAATTTTCTTCTAATAAGTTCAATTACAACACTAGCAACTATAGATATAATAATAGATGCAATTAATGGATTAAAACCTGCAACTATACCAATTGCTACACCAAGTAATGAAGTATGGCTTAATGCATCACCTGTCATAGATAAACGCTTTTGGACAAGTGGTGCACCAAGTAGAGGTAACATAATAGAAATAAATATGCAAATAAAGAAAGCGATACGCATAAATGAATAACTAAACATTATTTATTTACCTCCACAATTCCATTATCTGATATTTCAACAACACGTGTACATCCCTCAAGCTCTTTAACATTATGGCTTACAAATAAAATAGTCTTCTTCATTGCATGTAAATGTCTAATAAGCTCTAATAATACTTCTTGAGAAATTGTATCAATTCCTGTTGTAGGTTCATCTAAAATAATAAGATCTGGATTAGATAATAGAACCTTTGCAATCTTAACTTTTTGCATTTGTCCACCCGATAATGAATTAATAGATTTATCTTTTAATTTTGATAATCCAAATAATTCTAATACTTGTTCTATTTTATTCTTATCTTCTTTATTGATGAATCTAAATGGTTTCTTACAAATACCTAAGGATACTATTTCATATACTGTGGCAGGAAAAGCTCCTTCTTCTAATGAAGTAGTTTGGTTAACATACCCAAACTTTATTTTCTTGTTACAAATAATAGAACCACTAGTTGGTTTTATAACACCTGTTATTAATTTTAACAATGTAGATTTACCACTACCATTTACACCAACAAGTCCTATAAAATCACTTCTATATATATTAAAATTAACATTCTGTAACAATATATTCTTATTATCATAACTAAAAGAAATATTGTCTAATTTAATTAGTTCTTCCATTGGAATATCTCCTTGTTGCAAATTATTTGCATTTGCATTTATAATCATATCATTGTATAATATGTTTGTCAATTTAAATGAGGAATACATATGATTAACTTAAAAGATTTTGGTATTAAACAAACTAAATCACGTCAACATATCTTAGATATATTAGATAATTCAAAAGAGCCTATGACTGCTGAGGATATTTTCAGAGAATTAATTAATGAAGAAATTAATTTATCCACAGTGTATAGAACTCTAAATGCTTTCTATGAACAATCTATTGTGTATAAAGAAATTGATAAGGATGGAAAAGCTTTATTTATGATTCTTAGAGAAAAACATAAGCATGTCCTTATTTGCACTAAATGTGGAAAAAAGATATTCTTAAAAGAATGTCCATACAAAAATATTGATAATGAAATCTTAAAAGAAACTGGTTTTAAAATCGAAAATCATAATATTGAAATTTATGGTTTATGCCAAGATTGTCAAAAAAAAGGAGTCCTAGAAATTTAGGACTCCTTTTTGTATGATCTTAATAAATAATTCTTCTTAATATTATGATTATTTATAATGCTCATAATTTTTTCATTATAAACATTATCAAGTTCTAAATATAAGAAATTATCATCCATTGTTTGTAAGATAATTATATTATTGAATTTGTAGTAACAAACAATATCAGAAAGATTATAAACAATCATGTGATTATTACCACTATTTCTGCTAGTAACAGTAGTATCATCGATGCTTATATATTCTGTTGAGTTAACTGGATAACTCTTATTAAATTCATCTAAAAATGAATATTTTAATTCTTTAAATAATTTAGAATATTGTACAACTAATGTGATACTAATTATTATTAGTAAGCATAA
>JAEELC010000078.1 GCA_016288675.1 Acholeplasmatales bacterium
AGAAGAGGTGAGTAGGATGAAAAAAATAAAAAATAAAAACTTATTATCTCGTCTATTTAAATATATTAATAAATATAGATTTACTTTAATTATTTCTTTAATGTGTGCTATTTTATATGTTATAGCTACATTATCTGCACCAATAATCGTAGGTAAGGCTATAAATCAATTTATTAAACCAGAAAGCTTTTCAACAAATGAATTAAATAAATATATTTTAATTCTTGTAAGTGTAGTTTCTTTAGGAGCTTTATTTGGCTTTTTAATGAATTATTTATTAAATAAGATAACTTATAATATTATTTCGGATTTACGTACAGATAGCTTTAAAAAGCTATTAAATGTACCTGTTAAATATTTAGATAGTCATCCTGAAGGAGATACAATGCAACGTGTTATTAATGATACAGATACTGTTGCAGATGGTTTACTTCAAGGATTTACTCAAGCCTTAACTGGATTTATTACTATTGTTGCTACAATAGCTCTTATGCTAATAATGAATTGGATTTTAGGATTAATAGTTATTGTTTTAACTCCATTATCATTATTTGTAGCTAAATTTATAGCAACTCATTCCTTTAAAGCATTTAAGAAGCAAAGTGAAATTAAAGGAGAAATGACTGCATTCTCTAATGAAATGATTACAAATCAAAAGATAGTATTAAGCTATCAAATGGAAGATGAGAATATTTCTAGATATAACTCACTTGATTATAAATTATATAAAGCTGGAATTGATGCACAATTTTATAGTTCATTAACTAATCCATCTACTCGTTTTGTAAATAATTTAGTTTATGCGATAGTAGCCACACTTGGTTGTATTCTTATTATTGCTAAACCAGAACTTAAATTTGAAGTAGGTACATTAACTGCATTTTTAAGCTATGCTAGCCAATATACAAAGCCATTTAATGATATCTCAAGTGTAGCTACAGAATTAACTAATTCATTCTCAAGCTTAAAGAGAGTATATGCTTTAATTGATGAAAAAGAAATTGTTGAAGAAAAAGAATCTATTGGCACATTAACAGGAGAAATCAAATTAAATGATTTAAAGTTTGGTTATTTAGAAAACCAAACATTAATTCATGATGTTTCACTTAATGTTAAGCAAGGAGATCATATAGCAATTGTAGGTCCTACAGGTTGTGGAAAGACAACATTAATTAATTTAATTATGAGATTCTATGATATCAATGATGGTGCTATTTTCTTTGATAATAAGAATATATATTCATATTCAAGATCATCTTTAAGAGATAATGTAGGAATGGTATTACAAGATACATGGCTATTTAAAGGTACAGTATTTGAAAATATAGCTTATGCTAAAGCTAATGCCACTCGTGAAGAAGTAATTGAAGCTGCAAAGAAGAGCTATGCTGATGATTTTATTAATCATTTAGATAAGGGATACGATACAATTATTAATGATGATGATTCTATTTCTCAAGGACAGAAGCAATTAATCTGTATTGCTCGTTTAATGCTTAAAAATCCTAATATATTAATTCTTGATGAAGCTACATCTAATATTGATACTCGTACTGAATTAATGGTTCAAAAAGCCTTCAATAGATTAATGGAAGGTCGTACAAGCTTTATAATTGCTCATAGATTATCTACAATTAAAAATGCTGATACAATCCTTGTAATGAAGGATGGTAATATAATTGAACAAGGTAATCATGAGTCCTTATTAGAGAAGAAAGGCTTTTATAGTGAGCTTTATAATTCTCAATTTAATTAAATAATTAAGAAAAAGTACTCATAAGTTTTTAATGACTTATGAGTCTTTTTTTGTATTAAAAATAAATTAACTCTTAGTATACAATGCTAAAATTAAATCATAAATTTAGACGGAGAAAGTTATGATTACTGATGTAGAATTAATTGATTATAAGAATACTGGATTTTCATTTTTCACAAGCTTTATATTGATTCCAGGTATAACAATTATCTTTAATATATTTGGATATGTATCACAATCTTTGATATATTTTGATGCTTTTTTAATGTTATTTACATTTATAAGTTATATTAGAAGATTAATATTTTTGAAAAAGCATAGAAGGTTTATATCAAATAAGCAATATTATTTTCAAAATATATCATTTATAATTTTAATGATATGGAATATAATTTCAGGATTTTTTGTTCATAAAGAAATAGATAGTTCAGGTAGAAGTATAATTAGCTATTATTTAATTGGTGAATTTAATATAGCTTTATGGATACCATTATTTATATTTAGTTTTATATTATTAGGCTTTATGGCTAGTACTGCTAAAGAAGTCAGTACTCAAATGGTAAAAAAATGAAGAATGAGTGTAGTAAAGAGTATTTTTAATTAATAAAAAAAATGGATTGCGTTATTTAACAGCAATCCGTTTTTTGTTATAATTCTTTAGTTTCTTCTTGAGATTCTAAATTAATTTCTTTTTCTTCTTGAGATTTATTTAATTTAGCTTTTAAAGCTTCCTTTTTAGCTTCAGCTTTTACAAGTAACTTTTCATTAGCTTCACGAGTCTTCTTAGTAATACCCATGATTACCTTTAAAATGATAAATAAAGTTAAAGCGATGAAGAAGAAATTAATAATAGCTTCAATAAATGCTGACCAGTCGATGTAGAATAATTTTGAATAATAACCACCATCTGGACCTAATTGGTAAGCTGATAAAGCAGCTTTAGCAGTTTCATCCATAGCTTTAACTTGTTCGCTAGAATATTCTAGATGGCTTGACCATAAAATCGTGTAGATTTTATCTCCTTTTGTAGCAGGTGCAAGTAATGAGTTAACAATTGGCATTAAAATCTTATTTGTTAATGCTGTAACAATAGCACTAAATGCGCCAGCAATGATTACACCAACAGCCATGTCTAATACA
>JAEELC010000079.1 GCA_016288675.1 Acholeplasmatales bacterium
AAAACATAATCAAGATTTTGATTCTACATTAGTAAAATAAATATACGGCGATATTTATTTTTAATATTATCATCCTCAAAGATTTTTAAAAAATCACTAATTTGAGGATTTTTAGTCTTGGTTTTATTAACTTATTAAAAAAATTATAATTTAATACTTGATTATTAATAGTTAATCACCTTATTAAAATTATAACATATTTTAATAATATCTTAAAAGTCGTATAATATTATTAGAAACGAGGTTTACATTATGTGTATTTTTTGTAAGATTGTAAATGGAGAAATTCCTTCAAAGAAAGTATATGAAGATGATAAAGTTCTAGCAATACTAGATTTATCACAAGCAGAAAAGGGACATACTTTAGTTATACCTAAGGCTCATTTTGATACTATGCTAGATGCAGATAGTCAAACTGTATCCCATGCATTTGAAGTAGCTTCAAAATTAGCAAATAAAATTAAAACTAATTTAAACGCTGATGGAATTAATATTTTAAATAATTCATATGAAGCTGCTGGTCAAACTGTAATGCATATGCATATTCATATCATACCTAGATATAAAAATGATGATTTAAAGATTGAATTTACTGATCATTCTTCTCTTTATAATCTAGATGATGTACTAGCTGAAATTAATAAGTAACATAAAGGACGTAAGAATTATTCCCTTACGTCCTTTAATTTTTCTATATTTTCTTTAATTTTTAGAATAAATATGTCCTTAAAATCATCTTGTAATAAAGAATCGCTATATTAAACCTATCTAATCCTATTCAATTATTTTATCCTTTCTTCCTGGAACAGCTTCAAATCCAAACAATATTAAAGCTTGATTTAATTTGTCTAATCGTACTGTTTTCTTTCCTTGTTCAAGTTCTATTACAAAACGTAATCCTAAGCCACTTTTTAGCGCAAATTCTTCTTGAGTTAATCCATGAATTTTTCTTTGTTCTTTTATTAAATTACCAAAAATATTATCATCCATATAAATCATCTCTATTGCATCTATATTTTATACCCTATAAGGTATAAAATGAGAATTAAACTTTAATTCTCATTTTATCTAAATTTATTAAGTTCTTCTTCAAGCGAGCTTTCTTTAAGTTTTGATTCTGCTTGCCTAACATAATAAGATATATTTTGTTTAGTAACACCTAAGCTATTAGCAATTTCTTGTAAGCTTTCAGCTTTTCTATGCCATCCTATATATCTTGTTAAATATTCATATTCTTTTGGTGATAAATCATTTTTAAGATGACGTTCCATTATTTCTCTTTTAGATTCATCAAGTAACATCTCTAAAGGATTTAATGCACTTGATACAACTGTATCAATATAACTAGATTCACTTTCTACCTCTTTATAATCTAAAGATAAAGTATTTGTTCCACTATTAAGCATATCATAATACCAATCTACAGTAGAATCATGACATATACCAGTTTTTTCTTTAAACTTTGTTCTTACAGTTTCTTCTTGATTTGGATATTCACGAATAAGACGCGCTAAAATTTTAATATTTTGAGTAACGCCTTTACTTCTTTTTATATCTTGAAGTGAATCTGCCTGTTGTTGAAATGCATATGTAATTGATTGAGTTACATATGCATAAAAAGGAACATTTAAAGTAGGATTAAATTCTTTAAATGCGTTATTTAAAGCAATTTGAGCGTCTTGAAAGAAATCTTGCTGATAGACTTTAATATTTTCATTAAAGTTGGCAAGATATTTATTAGTTAAAAGTAATAAAAAAGCTCTAATATCTACATCTTCAAGTACTTCATTTATTATTTTATCCTTATTTTCAGATTCAATGTATTTCGAATAATAATTTGTTAAAAGATTATTTAAATCACTACTTCTCATACTTTAACCAAAACTCCTCTAATTCATTTTCTAATTCTTCGTGCATAACAATTTCTTTTTTATTTGTCCAAAAGGTTGGCATTAATTTTTGATATTTTTTAAATTTATAACGCTTATCAATTAGTATTACAACCCCATAATCATTTACAGTTCTAATAACACGTCCTGCAGCTTGAACAACCTTATTAAAGCCTGGATATGTATATGCATAATCAAATCCTTGATTATATTTTTCATCAAAGAATTCTTTTAATAACTCATTTTCTACATTTACTTGAGGAAGACCTACCCCAACAATTATAACTCCATTTAATAAATCTCCTTGGAAATCAACTCCTTCTGAGAATGAACCACCAAGTACAAATAAGCCTAAATGAGATTCTGATAAATCTTTGAAATAATTTAAATACTCATTTTTATTTTGGTCAGACATATCACGAGTTTGTACAATAATATTCGTATCCAATTTAGTTAAATGAGGTAATACTAACTCAATATATTGATAACTTGGGAAAAATACAATATAGTTTCCTTTTCTTGACTTAACTAGTATTTCTATTTCTTCCGCAATAGAACTTATAGTAGCTTCTCTATCTTTGTATTTAGTAGATATAGAATCATCTATAATTAAATCTAATTTGTTAGAATCAAATGGTGAATTTAAATTTAAATATTTACCATTATTCTTACTTATCAAATCCATATAATATTCAATAGGATACAATGTGGCACTAAAGAACACTACTCCATCAGTTGATTTCTTTATGGTATTTAATATGAATGTACTTGCATCCATGCAACGTATTTCTAAATAATATATATTATCAATCTTTTTAACCATATACATATGGTTTTCTGAGAAAAAGCTAGATGTATCTAAAAAGTCCTTTAATAAGAAAAAATATTGTAAAGCATCATCTCTATCATCAAATTCTTTATGATCAGTAAAGATGTTAAAGCTTGAATCATATATTTGATTTAATGTTACTAGTATTCTTTCATCTAAGAAATGAGAATAATAGAATAAATCTTCACTCATTAATTCATCATATTCTTTAAGTAAATTCTTCAATGTATTTTTCTTTTTAAATAAGCTTGGTTCAAATTGCTGCAAGATATCTACAAGTTTAAAAACATCTATATTCAAAAGCTCACTTGAATACATTTCTTTACTTCTATCAACTAAGTTATGAGCTTCATCACACAATATTTTTGTCTTATATGTATCTTCTTCAAAATAACGTATTAAATGAGCTTTAGGATCAAACACATAATTATAATCACAAATAATAAAGTCAGCAAATTCAGATAAATCAAGTGAAAACTCAAAAGGACATATTTGATATTTTGCCGCATAACTAGTTATTACATCAAAATCAAATACATTTTCATGCTCATAAATATCTTCAATAGCTGTTCTTAACTTATTGAAATATCCCTTAGCGAAAGGACACTTTTCAGGTTTACAAATTGAAGCGTGCATTGCACAACTTTTAGCTTTACTAGATAAAACAATAGTTTTAATTTTAAGGCCTTTATCCATAAGCATTCTTATAGAATCAAGTGCTACATCTCTACCCATTGTTTTAGCTGTTAAATAAAATAATTTTTCTTTACGAGTATTAATAGTTTTTAATGCAGGAAATATTGTAGCCATTGTTTTACCTATACCTGTAGGTGCA
>JAEELC010000080.1 GCA_016288675.1 Acholeplasmatales bacterium
ATTCATTACTCTTTAATTCTTTATAAATTTTTAATGATTCTTCATCATATCTATCATTTTCTTTATTGATATTTATAAAATTATTTTGTTCAAGCTTTTTAAGATTAGTAAAATGTCTTAGATAAAGATTATTTAATTCTTTATAGAAAGAAATAGTAATAGTATTTAAATGGTTTAAATGCTTATTTTTTTCAATATTTAATAATGAAATATTATTAAAATGCTTATATGCTAAATCATCTTTATCTTGATTAGTTTGTAAGATTAGATTTAATACATTCTTACTTAATGTTTGGTCTAAATTATAATCTTCAGCCACGTCACTTAAATTTGCTAATTCAATATGTTGACGTGCGTCAAAAATATTGAAATTTGATTGCCTATTTAATTTTAATAATTCAGTTTGTAATCTCTCATTATTAATTTCTTTATTAAGTAGGTTTTCAAGTAATGTGTTGAATCCTTGCTTTTCGCTTTCAGATAATTTAATTTTTTTTAATAATGGATAACGTTCTAAATTTTCTTCTAATGATTTGATTTGAATTTGATATTTACGTTCGATATCTAATAAAGCTTTTTGATAAATATTAATAGAATTTAATCTTTTTAAGCTTATTTCATCTTTTTTAATAGAAGATAATTTTAAATTCTTTTCAAGCTTTATCTTTCTTTCTTGAAGACGAATTGAATATTTAGCTTTGATACGTTCTTTAATAGGAAGATGTGATGCTTCTTCATAAAGTAATCGGATTCTTTCATCATCTTGTTTATTTTTTACATTATAGAAATAACGTTCATCCATAATCTTTTGACTAAGGTTTTTACTAGCTTCTTCATCAGATTTATCAATTTGATTTAAACGCTTTGATGCTTCGTTATTTATTTTTTTAATAACTTGAGCATATGATTTTTCAATAGCTTCAATTTTAGTTTTTAAATCTTCTATTTCTACATTAGTTTGAACTTCATTTTGTTTTTTTAAAGCGGAATATTTTTCTGTAATTTTATTAATTTTATCATTTAGCTTAACTTCATAATCTAATAAATCATTATCAAGCTTAGCTTTTTCAACATCAGTAAGAGCTTTTACAGAATTAATATGACGCATTGTATCTAAATTTTCAGCTTTTAAATGCGATGTAACATTTTGATTTGCATCTTTTAAATTATAAATTTCACGGCTTATTTTAGAGTGAATTTTTTGATATTCTTCTTTATTTTCAGTAGAAAATTTTGAAATGTAGTAGTTATAATTATCTAGATTTGGTTTTTTACTACTTTCTAGTCCTAGATCATCCTTAGCAAGCATTTCTTTTTTTACAATAATATCATTATTAATTTTTGTTAAATTCTTTCTTAATGCTTGCTTATTTAATTCTTTTCTTAAGTTGAAGTTTTTTACTTCAATAGCTAAATCGTTATGGACATTATCTTCTTTAGTTTTTTTTACATCTAAAAGTAAATCTATTTCGTTATTGTGTGTGATATTTAAATTGGAAATATTTGTATTGTATGTAAAAATGTTATTTTTTTCTTTTGTGATGTAATTTTCTTTTTCGTTATTATTTAAATTTTCAGCTTCAGAAATAGAGGAGAAGTAGTCATTAGATTTTGAAATGAAATCATCAGTAAAAAAATCCTTGAATAAAGGATCAGCTTTATATTTATCTATTTCTAGTTTAAAATAATTTAAGATTTCTTTGTAAGTCATTTTTTCCTCTAATTTAAGCTTTTTTATATAATATAATTATATAATGAATTTAATTATCAGTCAAAGATTTGGGTTATAATTCTTTATTAAATGATTAATTTATGGTATAATTTGCAAGGTGATTTATTATGTATTCATATATTAAAGGAAATGTAACAATGGTATGCCCTAAAAACATTACCCTTGAAAATAATAATATAGGTTATGAAATCGTAGTTCCTAACCCATATAACTTTATGGTTAGCAAGGAAGAAGTTACGGTTTTTATTTATCATTATCTTCGCGAAGATCAAGAAACTTTATATGGATTTAAAACTCGTGAAGAAAAGGATTTATTTTTAAAACTTATTTCTGTTAATGGTATTGGACCTAAATCAGCACTTTCTATTTTAGCTAGTGCTACTGTTAATGAGATTTTAAATGCTATTGAGTCTCGTGATGATGCATATTTAAAACGTTTCCCTGGTATTGGTGCTAAAGCTAGTCAACAAATTATTTTAGATTTACATGGTAAGATTAGCTTTGATGATGTTTCTGAAGTATTAAATAATAATTCTCATCAAAAGGATATTGAAGAAGCTCTTGTTACACTTGGTTATTCGAAGAAAGATGTTACTAAAGCTGTATCTAAGTTAGATTTCTCATTAGATGATTCTACATTAATTAAATTGGCTTTAAAAGAATTAAATAAGTAATTTAATTAAAAAATGACTATGATAAAGTGAGGTGAATTTTATGGATGATTTTAGAATTGTTGGTCAAAATGAACTAGAAGAAGATAAAAATGATGATAATTTATCTTTAAGACCTGAACATTTAAGCGAATATATTGGTCAGACTGAAGCTAAAGAAATGCTTGAGGTTTATATTAAAGCCGCATTAAGCCGTAATGAGTCTTTAGACCACGTTTTATTATATGGTCCTCCAGGACTTGGTAAAACTACTTTAGCACGTATTATTGCTAATGAACTTGGTGTAAATATAAAAACTTTATCTGGTCCTGCTATTGAACGTGCTGGTGATTTAGCTAGTGTTTTAACTAGCTTAAATGAAGGCGATGTATTATTCATCGATGAAATTCATCGTTTACCACGCTATGTAGAAGAAATGCTATATAGCGCTATGGAGGACTATAGTCTTGATTTAATGGTTGGTAAAGATACAACTGCTAAGTCTATAAGAGTAGATTTACCACCTTTTACATTAATTGGAGCTACTACACGCTTTGGTGATTTAACATCCCCTTTACGTGATAGATTTGGTGTGGTTTTAAGACTTAATTATTACACAATTAATGATTTAGAAAATATTATTTCTAGAAGCGCAAATGTTTATGAAAGAAAGATTAGTCCTGAAGCTTGTCATGAACTTGCGCTTCGCAGTCGTGGTACACCACGTATTGCTAACCGTCTTTTACGTCGTGTTAGAGATTTTGCTGATGTATTATCAGACGGAAATATTACCTATGAGATTACTTCAAAGGCATTAGATAAGCTTAATATTGATAAGCAAGGTCTTGATTTAACTGATATCAAGTATCTTGAATGCATTATTGAGCATTTTCATGGTG
>JAEELC010000081.1 GCA_016288675.1 Acholeplasmatales bacterium
TTCTTAAGTATGATACAGCACAGGGCGGATTCGCAGGTAAGATTGGTGAGCACGCTCACACAGTAGAGGCTGATGATGAGGCTAATACACTTACTGTTGATGGTAAGACACTTCAGATCTATAAGGAAGCTGATGCAAACAACTGCCCATGGGGTAAGCTTGATGTTGACGTTGTTCTTGAATGTACAGGATTCTACACTAAGAAAGAAAAGGCTATGGCTCATATCAATGCCGGTGCTAAGAAGGTTGTTATTTCAGCTCCAGCTGGTAACGATTTAAAGACTATCGTTTACAATGTAAACAATGAAACATTAACTGCTGATGATCAAATCATTTCTGCAGCTTCATGCACAACTAACTGCTTAGCTCCAATGGCAAAGGCTTTAAATGACTTTGCTCCAATCGAGTCAGGTATTATGACTACAATTCATGCTTACACAGGTGATCAAATGATCCTTGACGGACCACACCGTAAGGGTGATTTAAGAAGAGCTCGTGCTGGTGCAGCTAACATTACTCCTGCTTCTTCAGGTGCTGCTAAGGCTATCGGTCTTGTATTACCAGAATTAAATGGTAAGTTAATCGGTGCTGCTCAACGTGTTCCAGTAGCTACTGGTTCTACAACTATTCTTTCTGCTGTTGTTTCAAGCGACAAGGAAGTTACAGTTGAATCAATCAACGCTGCTATGAAGGCTGCTTCAGATCCAGAAACATTCGGTTACAATGAAGATCCAATCGTTTCTTCAGACGTTATCGGTATGCGTTATGGTTCATTATTCGATGCTACTCAAACTATGGTATTAGCATTAGGTAATGGTAAGTACCAAGTTCAAGTTGTTTCTTGGTATGACAACGAAAACTCATACACTAGCCAAATGGTTAGAACAATTAAGTATTTCGCTGAATTAACTAAGTAATTTACTTATAATTATTAAGAAATCCCTTTTGGGATTTCTTTTTTTTATTGTCTATTTATGATATACTTTTTATAGTATTTGAGGTGTCATATGGATTGGAATACATTTATTAAAGAAGAAGAGATGAAGGATTATTTTAAGAAATTAAAATCCTTTGTGGAAAATGAATATAAAACTAAGGTTTGTTATCCTTCTTATGACAATATTTATGAAGCCTTTAAATTAACTCCTTTTGATAAAGTTAAAGTAGTTATTTTAGGACAAGATCCATATCATGAAGAAAACCAAGCTCATGGTTTGTCATTCTCAGTATTATGTGAAAAATTACCACCATCTTTAAAGAATATCTATAAAGAAATGGCTAGTGATTTAAATGTTAGCGTTAATCAAGATGGTGACTTAAGCTATTTAGCAGTTCAAGGTGTATTGTTGTTAAATACAACTCTTACAGTTGAAGCTCATAAAGCTAATTCACATTCTAAAAAAGGCTGGGATATATTTACTGATAATGTTATTAAAGAATTGAATAACAGTAATAATCCAATAGTATTTATTTTATGGGGAAATAATTCTCGTGAAAAGGTTAAATTAATTACTAATCCAATTCATTGTATTATTGAAAGTGCACATCCTAGTCCACTTTCAGCATATCATGGATTTTTTGGTAGCCGTCCATTCTCACGTGCAAATGAATTTTTAATTAAGAATAATATAGAACCAATCAAATGGTATAAATAGGAGTATATATGGAAGTAAAAGTAATTGGTGCAGGTCTTGCTGGTGTTGAAGCCGCAAATTACCTTGCAAATAAAGGTGTACATGTTAAATTATATGAAATGCGTCCTAAAAAGATGACACCAGCTCATAAAACTGAAAAATTCGGTGAATTAGTTTGTTCAAATTCACTTCGTGCTGATTCGTTGGAAAACGCAGTAGGTATTCTAAAGCGTGAAATGGAAGAATTTGGTTCTTTAGTCATTAGAGAAGCACGTGCTCATAAAGTTGAAGCTGGTGGAGCTCTTGCAGTAGATAGAGAAGGATTCTCAGAAGCTATTACAAACGCAATAAAAGCAAATCCAAATATTGAAATTATCTATGAAGAAGTAACTGAAATTGATCCTAATGTTCCAACTATTATATGTACAGGTCCATTAACTGGAGATGTTCTAGCTGATAACATTATGAAGATGTTTGATGAAACAAATTTCCAGTTCTATGATGCAGCAGCTCCAATTGTATATGCTGATTCTTTAAATTATGATATTGTTTATTTAAAGAGTAGATATGATAAAGGTGAAGCTAGTTATTTAAACTGTCCTATGACAAAAGAAGAATTTGATAGATTCTATGAAGCCCTTATCACTGCTGAAGGTGTTGTGCCTCATGATTTTGAAGATATTCCTGGCACAACTCCAAAGACTAATAATGTTAATGATGAGGTAAAGGTTTTTGAAGGTTGCATGCCAGTTGAAATAATGGCAAAGCGTGGACCTCAAACTTTACTTTTTGGTCCTCTAAAGCCTGTAGGCTTAAGAAAACCTGATGGTACAAGTCCTTATGCAGTAGTTCAATTACGTCAAGATGATGCAGCAAAGACTATGTATAATTTAGTAGGCTTCCAAACACATTTAAAATATCCAGAACAAAAGAGAGTTTTCTCACTTATTCCAGGTCTTGAAAATGCTCGTTTTGCTAAATACGGTGTAATGCATAGAAATTCATTTATTAATGCACCACTTGTAATCAATGAAACATATCAAACAAAGAAATATCCAAATATTTTCTTTGCTGGTCAATTATCTGGTGTAGAAGGATATGTTGAAAGTGCTGCTAGTGGTATTGTTGCAGCAATCAATATGTATCGCCATCTAACAGGAAAAGAATTATATAAGTTTTCTCGTAAGACTTCAATTGGTTCTCAAGCATATTATATTGCTCATGCTAACAAGGATGGATTTGAGCCAATGAATGCAAATTTTGGTATCATGGAAGATATTGATTTTAAGCATTCCAAGAAGGATCGTAAGAGATTATATAGTGAACGTGCATTAGAAGAAATTAAAAAAGCTCGTGAGGAAATAGAAAATGACTGAGGACGAGGCAATAGATCTATTTTGTAATTATTTGCTAGGAGTTAAAAACTATTCTGAAAATACAATTAAAAGTTATAGAGAAGATATAAATGATTTTAAAGAGTTTATTCACGAAGAAAAGATGGCTCGTGATATCTTAAGTATAAGAAATGATAGAGCTCCTAATAATTTTAAATCTTCTTTACGTTATAAAAAGATTTCTATTAGTTCAATTGATAGAAAGCTATCAAGTCTTAGAACTTTTTATAAGTATTTAGTTAAAGAAAATATAGTTACTGATAACTTTTTTACAAATGTAGAAACTATTAAGAAAGAGAAAAGATTGCCACATGTTGTAAAAGAACCTGAACTTGTAGAATTATTTAATTCAATTGATGTTAAAATACCACTTGGATTTAGAAATTATGTTATTTTAGAGGTACTATACGGATGTGGACTTCGTGTATCTGAATTGTGTGATATGCAAATATCAGATATTAATTTTTCTGATTCAACAATTAAGATACATGGAAAAGGTAATAAAGAACGTATTGCAGTATTATTTAGTGAACTAGCTCGTGATTTAAAGCATTATATTATGTATGAAAGACTTGTACTTATAAAAAGGAGTTCTGATATTGAAAATAGAACTGTATTTTTAAATAAGAATGGTACGAGTTTAACACCACGTGGGGTGCGTGTGATTCTTGATTCTTTAATAAAGAATGCAGGAGACACATATCATCTTACTCCTCATATGTTACGTCATTCTTTTGCAACAAGTATGCTTGATCATGGCGCTGATTTAAGAAGTGTTCAAGAATTGTTAGGACATGAAAATTTGTCTACAACTCAAATTTATACACATGTTTCAATTGAAAAGATGAAGCAACAATATCAAGAAGCTTTCCCAAGAGCTAAAAAAGAAAAATAGTATTGTAAAAAACAATAAATTATGATAAAATTCGTTAGAAAATAAGAGGAGAATTCACTCATGAAAAATAAGAAGATTTTATTAACATTATCTGTTGCTGGAGTTTCTGCATTAGCACTTGCTTCATGCAAAAATAATTATAAAACTAACACAGCTGATAATAGTGCATTAAGTTTAGATGTTACTAAGAATTGGTTTATGGATGGAAAAGATATTTCTAAAACTCAAGTTTCTGAAGTATTTACAAGAGCAATTTATAATCCAGTTAACGATGAAGATTTTGACAAATCTAAAGCATATACAACTATTTATGCTTATGAAAATATCGCAGAAAGCGCACGTATGGTTGAAACTGAATTAACTAGTGATATGACTAAAGATGGTGTAAAGAATACTGTTCGCTTCTTACAAACTAGTACATTCACTGATGCATATAAAACAAGCTTTGGCGAAAATATTTATGCTAAAAATGATGATATTAAAAAGGCATTTACTACATTTACTGCTGATGTTCAAAAAACAAGCTCTAAGAGTTTAAATGATTATGGCATTACAAAAGATAAGCTAGATAGTGAAAATACTAACTACCTTGAAGTTATTTATGTTCCTTTCTTTGTACGTTCTTATTCTTCATATTCAGAAGATAATACTACACTAACTCTTTCTTCATTTGTAGTAGTTCCTGTATATGTATTTAGTACAACAAAGAATGAAAATGTTTATAACAATGATATTGCTAAGAGCTTTGCTGATAAATTAGCTACATTTAATTACAACAAGGATTCTCAAACAATTTACTAATTAATATGGACTTTTGTCCATATTTTTTATTTGATTTAATTAGTAAAAATGTAATTTTATTTTTAAAAATAGTCTTGATAAAAATTGACTTATATGTTATAATTCAAAAGGTTTGAAAAAACACATGTTTTTCGGAGCTCACCGTCGAGTACGCCTATGCCTAGGTGGGGCGGTGCATTGGAATTAGAAGCGTTGATGGAAAACAGATGATAAACAAAATAAAATACGGAGGAATTTATTATGGCAGTAGTTTCAATGAAACAATTATTAGAAGCTGGTGTTCATTTCGGACACGCAACTCGTAGATGGAATCCTAAGATGGCAAAGTACATCTTCACATCTAGAAATGGTATTTATATTATCGATTTACAAAAGACAGCTAACTCAATCGAAGAAGCTTATAAGGCTTTAGCTGAAGCAACTAAGGACGGCGGTAAGGTTTTATTCGTTGGTACTAAGAAGCAAGCTCAA
>JAEELC010000082.1 GCA_016288675.1 Acholeplasmatales bacterium
GCATATAATGTTTGATTTGCGCTTAATCCAGCTTCAAAATCAAATTTATTTGTTAGTGCTTCATCACTATACCAACCTTCAAATGTATAAACTGTTCTGTGGTCTAAAGCTGTTTCTGTTTCTTTTGTTGGATCTTCTGGCTTTGTTACATGACCGCCTTTAACAACTTCAGATTTTAGAACCTCTTTGCCATTAGCAATAAAGGTAACATTTACTTTTTCTTCCTTTACATCTGGTGTTGGATTCTTACCATTATTACCTGATGGATCAACATTATCAATGATTTCAGCCTTTGAATCCTTATCACAAGATGCAAGGCCTGTACTTGCAGCAACTGCAGTTAATGCTAAACCAAGTGCAGCAAACTTTTTAAACTTTCTTTTTTCTTTTTTCATTTCTTTTTTCTTCTCCTTAAAAACAAAAAAAAGGAAGTTGGAACAAGTATGATAATCAACTATGTACCAACCTCTTCCTTTTTATAACTATTATTATATGTCTTTAAGAAAACGTTTTCAATATCCTTTGTGAATTTTTTTTAAAAAGTGTAAGATATAATCAAATAATAAAAAAGAAAAAAATGTCACATATCTAGAAAACTAAATATGTGACTAATAAAATTTTAACTTCTTAAAGGTCTACGAGAACCTATTGTAAGCGTAGATAAATAATCTATATCTCCTTGATCGATTTTAAAATCTACATCAAGATTTGCGATAATACGCTCTTCATGAACTGATTTAGGAAGTGGTAATGTATTACGTTCAATACAATATCTAATGCAAATTTGAGCTTTAGATTTATTATATTTTTTTGCAACATTATCTAATTCACTTGCGTTTAATATTTCCCCAGTACCTAATGGCGAATACGCTTCGACCAAAATATTATTATCTTGGCAATATTTTGTAACTTCTTCTTGAGTATTTCCAATAAAAAATCTAATTTGATTAACAGAAGGAACTACTCCAGTTGCATCAACAATATTTTTAATATTTGATGGTCTAAAATTAGAAACTCCGATGCTTCTAACTTTACCTTCTTTTTTAAGATCAATGAAAGCCTTCCAAACTTCAATATTTTCTTTTTCACAATCTTTACCAACCTCACTCCATGGCCAAGGTGCGTGAATTAAATATAAATCAATATAATCAAGACCTAAATTTGCTAATGACTCATTAGCGTATTTAATAGCCTCATCATAACTTTTATACTGAGCTGGAAGCTTAGTAGTTACAAATATTTCTTCTCTTGGAATTAAAGAATCTTTAATTGCTTTACCTACTGCATCTTCATTTTGATAAGCTAAAGCTGTATCAATTAGTCTATATCCATTTTTTAAAGCGCTTAAAGTTGCATTATATGCATCTTCCTTAGAACTTTGCCAAGTACCTAAACCAATTCCTGGAATCTCTACTCCATCATTTAATTTAAAACTTTTAATCATTTTTTTACTCCTTATCTAAGAAATCATATGGTGTCAATGAATCCATATTTGTTTCACCAATAAAGCTAAATGCTGAAACAGGATCATCAATTCTAATAATTTCTTTTTCTTTCTTATTCTCAACACTTGCAAGTAAGCTTGGATTAAGCATACGAGCTAAGCTAGTTAAACGCACATCATCTTCTTTATATAAAGAATCAGTTAAAGTATTAATATCACCGATTAAAATAACTTTTTCCTTTGCACGAGTAACAGCTGTATATAATAGTTTTTTCTTAAGCATTATTCTTGAAGCACGTGAAATAGGAATTATTACATTCTTATATTCACTACCTTGGCTTTTATGAATAGATATTGCGTATCCTAATGTTAAATCAGACAAATTACGAGAACTATATTTAACAAGCCTTGAATCAAAATCTATATATAAATTTGTTTCATCATCAGTCTTATTAATAGCCTTAATAACACCAGTATCACCATTCATTATTTCAAGCTTAGGGTCATTTGCTGTTTGAAGAACCTTATCAAAAACCTTATAAACCTGCTCTCCTGATTTAATAATATCATTATTTGAATTAAAAGTGTTTTGAATTGCTTTATTAAGTTCATCTATACCAGATAAACCAGAATACATAGGAGCTAATATTTGCATATCATTATAAAAATCTGCACCAGTTTCTTTAAAACGAGCTAATATTTTTAAAATAAGAGGCATTATTTGAGCTTCATTTACATTATAAAAAAACACTTCTTTTTTATCATTAAAAATATTGAAATCAATATTCTTGTTATTAATCATTTGAGCTAATTTAATTATATTAGAATCACTAGCTTGTCTCATAATTTCAGATAAATAACTAACCTTAATCTTTTGAGAAGTAATTAAATCACTTAATACATTACCAGGTCCAACTGAAGGTAATTGATTAACATCACCAACAAATATTAATCTAGTACTATTATTAAGAGCATCTAGTAAATGACTCATTAAATCAATATCAATCATACTAGATTCATCAATAATCACAAAGCTAGCATCAAGCCTATCAGACTTACCCTTAGCAAAATGTCCAGTTTCGTCATATCCTAAGGCTTTATGAATAGTAGATGCGGCAATTGTTGTTTGTGCACTCATTCTTTTGGCAGCTTTACCAGTAGGAGCTAGTAACAATAGCGAACGAGTGAAAGAATCATTATGCAAATCTTCATCCTTCAAGGCTGCAAGTACTTGCAAGATACAACGTAAAATAGTTGTTTTACCAGTACCTGGTCCTCCAGTTATTATTGATATTTTTTCTTTTAAAGATAATTTAACAGCAGATTTTTGTTCGCGTGTCAAATTAAAATTATCTTCTTCAAATCTAGAAATAAATGAATCTATTTTAGATTCATCAAATGAACTTACCTTAGTATTTAATAAATCATTAATACGATTACATACATTAAATTCAGCATCATATAAATGACGAGGATAAATTCTATTTTCAATAATTACTATTTTATTATTTGTAACAAGATTTTTTAAATTATTATTAATAATATCATTATCAAATCTAATTGATGAATGACTATTTAATAATTCAATAGTTTCTTCAATAAGCCGTGTATCAGTTAAAAATGTATAACCATTACTTTGACAAGCAATATTTAAAGTATATAATATAGCTTCATTTATACGAATATTACTATCTTCTTTAATACCTATAGAATGAGCTAATTTATCACTTTTTAAAAAGCTAAAATTAGCTACATCATATATTAATATATATGGATTTTCTTCTATTTTTGCAATAGTATCTTCTTCATATTTAGAATAAATCTTATTAGCAGCAGCTACAGATAAGCCATAACTATAAAGCTTAATAAAGATATTTTCTGTTAATACATTTTTAATTATATTATCATAAATATCTTGAGCCTTTTTAGCACTGATACCTTTAACTGTTTCTAAAATGTGATAATCTTTCTTTATCAAATCTAAAGCGTTTAGGCCTAAAGCTTCTACAATTAAAGTAGCACTTTTTTCACCAATACCTTTAAAGCGTGGTCCTGATAAATATAAAATTAACCCTTCAGGTGTTTCATGTTTAAGGGAAACATATGAATGAGCTTCAAATTGAAATCCATATTTAGGATGAATTTTTGATTCACCATCAAATTCATAATATCCTTCTAGTTCTATTGAAGCGAAATATCCTGAAACAGTTAAATTATCTTTTTCACATTTTACTGCAAGTATCTTAAAAAGATTATCTTCATTTTCGAAGATAATCTGTTTTACTACACCTTTTATTTTCATAATTAATGGCGTGAAATATCACTAGGCATTCTAAAATCAGAACGAGGTGATAATGAAATGTCTAATACCTTAGGACCATCAGGTAAAGCTTGACGTTTAAATTGTTGTGTGAAGAATCTTCTAAAGAAGTTAGAAACATTCTTTTCAATATCTTCTTCTGTTAAATTAAATGTTTTCTTAAGTAAGAATTTGATACGTTCTTTGTCGTCACCACAGCTTAAGAAACGATTTAATATATAATCATTAATTTCATATTTACCAATTGAATCCTCAGTAGATTGTCCTTTATTAGATAATTCTGGAGAAATAGGTGTATCTATAATATCATTTAAGATATCAGCAAGCTCTTTATATTTATAAACACCATAATACTTAGTTAAGAAACGAACTAAAGTCTTAGGAACACCAGCATTAATACCATACATACTCATTTGGTCTCCATTATATGTACACCAACCAAGTGCAAGTTCACTCATATCACCTGTACCTAATACTAGTCCATTAGTCTTATTAGCAATATTCATTAATAATAATGTTCTAATACGAGCTTGAGTATTTTCATATGTTACATCATGATTATCTTTATCTTGTTCAATTGCATCAAATACAGATAAAGAAATATTTTCAATAGGAATTTCTTTAACAGTAACTCCTAATCCTTTCATAAGCTCATTAGCATTTGTATGTGTTCTATCGCTAGTCGCGAAGCTTGGCATAGTTACCGCAATAATATCCTTAGGATTCTTGTTAAGTTTTTTAAATGTTTGACAAGCAACAAGTAAAGCTAATGTAGAATCAAGACCTCCTGATACACCAATAACTAAAGTCTTAGCTCTTGTATGTAAAATACGCTTATAAAGTCCATATTCTTGGATTTGACTAATCTTTTCAAAAGCTTCAAATACATCATTTTTAGGAACAAAAGGAGTATCATCTAAAGCTTCATCAAATTCATAATCTTTTGATTCTTCAAGTTCAAATTGAACCTCTTGAGCTTTATAATTTAATTTAAAATCATCATGAAGATTAGTATTCATTCTTCTCTTAAATTTAATTTCACCTAAATCAATATCACCATATACAATTTCTGAATCAACTGAGAAATTACATGTTTCTTTAACTAGATTACCTAAGCTAGCAATGATATTATGACCTGAATATACAGTTTCACTTGTAGATTCAAGAGCACCTGCTGATGCATAAACATATGCACCACAATTTCTTCTTGAATTTTCAAGTACAGTATTTCTTCTAATCTTATCCTTACCATAAGTTTCATTTGAAGCACTTAGGTTAAGAATTACATTAGCACCATATTGAGCCATAATATTACTTGGAGTAACACTAGCCCACATATCTTCACAAATTTCAACACCAATATTTAAACCATGCTTTTCATCTCTAAAAATAATATTACCAAAAGGAATCTTAAAGCCATTAAAATATACTTCATTCATTTCATTATTTAAGCTTGATTTGAAGAAACGCTTTTCATAATATTCTTTATTATTAGGCAAGCTTCTCTTAGGTACAATACCTAAAATTCTATTTTCCTTAATAACAAATGCTACATTATATAATGAACCATTAATTGCAAGAGGTGCACCTAATGTAACAAGGCCTTTAAATGTATTATTATGCAAGAAATAATCAATCGCTTTATTAGATTCTTCTAGTAATTCTTTTTGGAAGAATAAATCATTACATGTATAACCTGTTACACAAAGTTCAGGTAATACTGCAACGCTAGCTTTACAGTTATCTAATGTATTTAAAATTTCTTTAATATTAAAATCAGGATTACCTACCTCTAAGCGAGGTGTAATTGCACAAACCTTTAAAAAATCATGATTAAACATATTTATTCTCCTTTGATATAAAGAATTTTCTTTTATATAGTTATATACCTTTTTATTTAAAAGATTAGAATATTGATCAATATCACTTCTTATCTTAGAACTTGATATATCAATATCTAGCTCTAAGGGATGAAATTTATCTTTAAATTCACTATATTTTTTATTAATAACCTCATTTAAGTTATATCCTTTTCTAGTAAAGACTATAACATTAAATTTAGATAATAATGTTTTATAATTAATCCAACGATATAATTCTTCTACATTATCAGCACCCATACAAAAATATAAATCATCATATTCTTTAGATAAATCTAATAAAGTACTTAATGTACCTTTATATTCATGTGTATTTTCATAATCACTAATAATAAGATCTGGGAAAGCTAATTTTAACATATTAAATCTATCATTAAAATTATTTAAAGCTTTCCATGTATAAGAATTACCAGTAGGCATTATTATGATATTAAGAGGATTAAATTTTTTCTTTAAGGCTTTTATAATCTCTTCATGAGCAAGAGTTACTGGGTTAAATGAACCACCGAACATAATATTCATAAAATCGCCTCCATTACTATTATTTTAACATATTTTTATATTTATATAAATCTCTTTTAAGCCTTTAGAAGGCTATAAAAGAATACAAAAAAGAGGCTAATGCCTCTTATTAGTCAAATAATTCGAATCCTTTTTTAAGAATTTCTACTTTTTGTTTATTTTCTTTATACAATATAAATACAATAAATGCTATTATTGTGACTATACTTGAATAATAGAATAAACCTTTATAGCCAGTCCCAAAGGCCATAATTAAACCAACTAAAATTGGGGTTACTGATTGAGCAAGCATACTAGCTAAATAATAATACGAACTAATTTTACCAATATTCTTTTGGCTAGCAAGCTCACATACCATTGGATAGCTTGATACATTAATAAGGGCCCAACCTATACCAGCACAAGCAACAAGTACCATA
>JAEELC010000083.1 GCA_016288675.1 Acholeplasmatales bacterium
AAAATAAGGAAGATAAGAAGCTTGCTGATTTAGATTATGCTAATTTATCAGGTTCTCAAAAAGAAGTATTTAAGCAATATTATATTCGTGAAGCTCGTAAATTATTTGCATATGATAAGCTAGAAGAAGAAATTACTAAGCATGAAACTGACAATAATAAAGGAAAAGGATATTCAGAAACAGATCCTAAATATGATCATTATTTTTCAGATTCAAAGATTATCACTAAGTATAAGGACGAAATTTATTATAAGAACACTTATGCTAACAGCATTCTTATCCGTTTCAATTCTCAAGATGAAATTAACCAAACTTTAAAGAACTTTGGTGTTAAGCTTTATAACTCTAACTACTACCTAATTTATCAAACTGGTGCTCATGTAGGTAAAGATTATGAAGGTGCTGATGAAGCTGGTAATAAAGATTTAACAGATGCTGAATATTCAAAATGGTATGATGATTATGATTTCACTAGCCCTTCAAATATTCAATTTGAAAATGCTACTAAGCTTGACGAAGCTCAAGTTCTAGCATTATTTATTGAAATGTATAATTACATTTATCCATATAAGACTCAATTAGAATCCCCAGTAACTGGAGATAGAACTACTGAAAACAGAGTAAAGGTAACTGAAAAGCTTGCTGATAAGTCATTAGAACTTGATTATGATAAACTAGTTGCTACTTTAAATGAAAAGAACTTTGGTGAAGTTAATCATTCAGGCGAAAAGCTAGCTAAGGTTAATGCTTCTTTAAGAACAATGCTATATTCTGATCTTGAAGATAAGGAATATTCTACAAGCGGTACTTCAAATGGTGATTACTACTTCATGGCTTATAAGTTTAGTGTTGATGAATCTAAGCTTAATAAAGATGGTAAAGATTTAACTCTTTATTATTATGCTGATAACAATGGTGATTTAGAACAAAAAGATCCAGCTGATTCTTCTAAAAAGCGTAAGGTTGACTCAACAAAGCTTGATAGAACTAGCAATACTGAATTAATTGATGAAATCATTGCTATGCTAAAGGATGATACTTTAGTTTCAACATATATTGATACTAAGATTAATGATGCTAAGAAGGATGCTAAGATTTCTATTTACGATGATAACTTATCTATCGCATATAGCGTATCTTATTCTGATTATTATAATAAGACTTCAGGTAAGGCTCCTAGCGATGATATTATTGCTAAGGTTGAATATAATAAAGAAACTACTGAAATTAAGACTAGTGAATTATTCAAGACACTTGAATGTGAAAATGGTCTAAGTGCATCAGTAGATATGCTTACTAAGAAGATTATTAAGAATACTAAGGCTTATGCTGACACTGAAAAAGATGTTGATAAGTATTATACTCAATTAAATAATACATTAACATCATTTGCTAATGATGGCTTATCTAGCTATGGTTATGCAAGCTCAATTGGTAAATATAAGTTCTTAAAGACTTATTTCCATACTTCAAATGTTGAAGAAATTATTAATGATGTATATAGAGTTAATAATGCTTCAGCTAAATTATTAAATGATTATTCAAGCGACACAGCTTTAATTAATTTATTAACAAATTATGCTGCTCAAGCTTATGATAATTCATTTACAGTTTCTGCTACAAACTTACTAGTTTATGTAGACCAAGATGAAGACGGTAACCCAGATTTAAACTTTGACTGGAATACTAAGGTTAAGATTAATGGCGCTGAAACTGGTGAAACATATGCAGAATTAGCTAAAGAATTAATTGCTCATGTAACTAAGCTATTACGCAATGCTACAGGAACATATAAGGAAATGCTATCTACTATTGTTAGCGAATATAAAGCTTCAGGTAGATTCTTAAGTGGTCATGAAGTATATGATGAAAATGATAAATCATATAATCCAATCACAAATGAAAAATATTATGCTAAGTTCAAGAGAGCTGGTTTATATTTATCAACTGAAGATTTATCTTCAATCAACAATGCTAGTGATGAATCTACAGTAGCTCTTGAAGTTAAAAACGAATTATATAATATTTATAATCGTAATGACTTTAAGTTAAATGGTTCAGCTCCAAGTGAATATCTTGATTCTTTACCATATGAAGGTGAAGCTAAGGGTATTTTATCTAACAAGGGTTACAATATGCTAACTGTAACAAGTGCTGAAATTAATGCTTCTGCTAAGTTTGAAAAGACTAGCGATACTAATAATATTTATACTAATTTATATTATTACTATAATGAAAAATTAACTAAGATTGATAGTTTATATAATGATTCAGATAAACTTAATAGTGCTCAAGTACAAGCTTATATTCTTGAATATGCTGATCATTCAACAAGCAAGACTATTCCAAGCGATATTTCTAGCGCTATTAGCTCATTCTTAAGCCCAGTTTATACTAAATATACTTCAACAGCTACACAAAGAGAAATCTTAACTAGCTGGTGTGAAAAGAAGACTGGAGATACATTTAAGTTCACTAATCCATTCGATGAAACAGACCAATATACTTTCAAGGATGGTTCTGTTAAGGAAACATATTCTTTAAGATTTGAAAAGATTCGTAAGATTAATCAAAATAGTGCTGATTCTTATTCAAGTGTAAAAGAATTTGAACATACATCTGTTTATAATGACTGGTGGAAGGAATTAAGTGATTATATTAAAACAATCACTGTTACAGAAGACTAGGAGGGTAAGTATATGAAGAATATTAAAAGAAAAGCATTCTCACTAATTTCAATTTCAACACTTGCCTTAGCTCTAGCAAGCTGTGATAAAAATAGAAATACAAAAACACCAACTGATGCAAGCTTTGATTTAAATAAAACTTATGCATCAGTAGGTGATGACTTACAAATCACTTATAACGATATGTATAATGCATATCGTTCTAATGGATATGATACAGTTATTAAGCAATTAAAGAAGAAAATGGTTGCTTCATATTTAGATGAAGTTACATATACTTCTTATACTAAGCAACTTAACACTAGTATTTTATCTAATGTTTATGGTGCAACTGATATCGCTTCATTTAATGAAGGAACAAGCGAAGAACTTAAAGCTTTAAAGGAAAAGGTAGATTCATTTGTTAAAGATGAATACACTAATTATGGTGTAATTATTTCTAAGGGTGATGCTAATTTCTTAAAAGATTTAGTAGATGTTCTTTCAAATAGAGAATCAATTGATGATGCAATTGATTTTACTGGTCATACAGACTTATTAAATACATTCGTTGAACAATATAAGTATTCAATCGCATTAACTAATTTAGCTCGTGAATATGTAAATAAGTTTGCTAATGATGAAAAGATTTATTCTTATGATGATGATAAAGAAGTAGCTAATACTTATTATGTTGATGAAGATCAAGTTAAATCATCATTTGAATCTACATATTACAAATATAATCAAACTAAGGCTATTGTTGTAAGATTTAATACATATGCTGAAGGTGAAAGATTTGTTAAAAAGACAAATGAAAAAGTTGGAGCTTTAACTGATGAAAATAAGCTTACCTGGTATGCTACATTATTTAACTTATATAATGAAGACAAGAAAGCTATCGATACAACTTCTCCATTTAATGAATCTGGTAAAGATTTAACAGTATTCTATGAAGATGCTACTAAAACAACTTTATCTAATAAATATTCTAGTGAACTAGTAACATTTATTAAAGAAGATTTAGAGGATGGTCAATATTTATCAAGTCTTAGAAATATTGATGGTTCATATTATCTAGTTTATCGTGATTCTGTAAATTATTATTATGGTGATGGTTCTGGTAATGACTTTGATACAGTTAAGAATTTAACATTAGCTGATTTAAAGAAAACTCATACTGATTTTAATGAATTTATCTTTAAAGATTATAAAGATAAAGAAATGGCTGACACTACTACAGTTTATGATTATATTAGAGCTAAGCTTATTGATTCTAAAGCTAGCGAATCTCTAGGTGATACTTTAGTTACAGATAAGATTAAGCATAATTTAGAACTTAAGATTTATGATCCAGTATTTGAAAATCAATTCTATAATTCTTATAGTGATTATTATTCATTTACTAAAGAATTTGATGGTTCTAAGGTATTAACATTTAAATATACAGATGATAAATTTACTCATTCTGATTCTAGTGATGATACTACAGTAGAAGGTTCTATTTCTATTGATGAATTCTTCAATGAAATGGATAAGAAGAATAGCCATTCTACAGCTACTACATTACTTGAAAGAAAGTTTGTATTAAATACATCTCTTGCTGATTTATGTACAAGTGATGAAATTGATGGATTTAAAACTGCTGCAAAGGACGCTATTAAAGCATTTAAGAAGGGTGACACTTCATATTCAAAGAAGATGGGTGTTGAAAACTACTTAACTTTAACTTATGGTCTTCCAGCATCTAAAGATTCTGAAGCTCAATTAACTGACTATTTAAAGGCAGAATCATTAATATCTAAATATAATACATATTACGGATATCAAATTGATAATTCGGATTCTGAAAACCCAAGCTTTAAGGATTCTGGTTTATTTGCAAACTTTAAGACATTTGCAGATAAGACACAAGATAAGTATTATGATATTTCAGCAAACCATTTCTTAATTTCAGTTGATCCTGAAAAGACTGGTACTCATGCTGATCCTCGTTCATATATCGCTTCACTTGATAAAGCTGATGAAACAGGTGAATTAACAAAAGAATTCAAGCAAGCTGTATTAGAATTATCTAAGATTATTGCTGAAGAATCAAAGCTTATTGCTGGTGATTCAAAGGACAGCCTTTCTTCAATTGCTAAAGCATATAATAATACTGGTTATACATTTGAATTAAATAGTTCTTATGCTAAAGAATTAGGTATTAAGAATTTCGATGAATTCAAAGAAAAGTATTATAAATTCAACTTTACTATTACCGCTGAAGATTTAGGTGAAATCACTGCATCTAGTGTAAATAGCTTTGTAACTGAATTTAAGGATTTCATTGAAGACAAGATTATTGCAACAATGGATGAAGATACAAAGACTCTTATCAATAAAGATGGTAAGATGTATACTCCTGAAAAGTATGATGATTTATGCTTAACTGTATATGGTTATCATGTATTAAATGTTTATAAGCAAACTGATAGCTCTAGCGCTAAGTTCACTTATGATGATGATACAAAGTCAAGCAGTGAATCATATAAGACTTGGGAACATCAAAAAGTTACTGTTGCTTTAAAGAAGTCAAATGACGATAGAGATGACTTAATCGCTTATGCAAGTGGTTATTCAGATGATAAATATGTTTCAACTGAACAATTATTTATCTACTTCTATACAAGTCAAAATGGTTCAGTATCTGGATTAAAGAGTAATATTTCTACAGTTGTTAAGACTTACTTTGGAGATACTTACTCAAAGTATACTAATTCAAGTATGGCATCATTTAGATTACTTGAACAAATGTTAGGTTATGAAAATATCGTTAATGGTACTTATACTGATAATGTTTATAACCAAGACTTAACATTTAGTTCAATTAAGTTCTATGATATAGAAGGTAATCTATCTGATAAGACTAATACATATTCTAAATATGTTTATAATGTAACATATGCAGTATCTAGTGGTGATGAATTTAAAGAAGGCTCTGTATTCAACGATTGGTTTAATACTGATTGGACAGTAGACTTACAATATACAAATTTATTCCATTATGATAACTAATAAAGAAGCCTTAGGGCTTCTTTTCTTTTGAAAGGAGAAAAGCATGAAATTATTACAAATTGCATCTGGTTCTAAAGGTAATGCTACATTTATTGAATCAAATAATACAAGAATATTAATTGATTGTGGAATCTCTAAGAAAAGAATAAGTGATGCATTAGATAATGAAAATCATTTAATTGAAGATCTTGATGCTATCCTTATTACACATGAGCATACTGACCACGTATCTGGTCTTGTTCCTGTTATAAGAGCTACAAGTGCTAAAATATATTTAACTCGTCCTACCTATGACGGTCTTCCATTAAAGACAAGAGAAGTACTTGATAGTTCTCGTGTTGTTTTTATTTCTAATAATTTAACTTTTAGTATTAAAGACATTATTATTGAAACTGTTCAAATATTTCATGATGCACGTGATCCTATTGGCTTTGTACTTCGTGCTGAAGGAAAGAAAATAGTTTATATTACAGATACTGGTTATGTTCATGAGGCTTTCTTAGAAAAACTTAAGAATGCTGATTTATATGTCTTTGAATCTAATCATGATCCTGAGATTTTAATGAATAGTGATAGACCATATGCTACTAAGATGCGTATCTTAGGAGATCATGGTCATTTATCAAATGAAGATAGTGCTTATTTAATGACTAAGCTAATTGGTGAAAATACTAAATATATTTTACTTGCTCATTTATCTGAGGAATGTAATTTACCTTCTTTAGCTGTAGCTACTTATCAAAATGTATTTGCTGGAGAAAGAATGACTTTCTTAAATGCTAAATTAAAGTGCTGTTCTCAAGAACCTTTAAAGGAGATTAATTTATGAAAATAACTATTATTTCAGTTGGTAAGCTTAAAGAACAATATTTAGCAGATGGTATTAAAGAATATATTAAACGTATTTCTAAATATAGTGAAGTTAAAGAAATAGTATTAAAAGATATGCCAATTCCTACTAAGGAAAGTGATGCTATTGATCAAGAAATAAAGAGAAAAGAAGGATTGGAAATTTTAGAAGCTATTCCATCTAATTCTTATAAAGTGGTTCTTGATTTAAAGGGTGAAATGATAGATAGCCCTGGACTTGCTAAAAAGCTTCTTGAAATTCAAACATATCATTCAAGTCACATTGTATTTATTATTGGTGGCTCACTTGGCTTATCTGATGAGGTTTTAAGAAGTTCTGATTATCATCTTTGTTTTTCTAAAATGACATTCCCTCATCAGCTTATGAAGCTTATATTATTAGAACAAATCTACCGTGGTTTTAAGATTAATAATAATGAAACTTATCACAAGTAAATTTGTGTAAAAAATGCCTATATAAAACGCAAGTAAAATTGACTAACCTTTTCAATCGTGATATTATTAAATAGGTGTCAAACTGGAAAGTCCTTTGACAATATTTTTGGAGGAAAAAATATGGAAAATTTAAATGCAGAATTATATGCAAAATTAACTGGAAATAAGAAACCTGAACGTCCAATTAAGGTTTTACAATTTGGTGAAGGTAATTTCCTTCGCGCTTTCGTAGATTGGATTATTAACACTATGAACAATAAGGGTGTATTCAACGGTAATGTTGCTGTTGTACAACCAATGCCATTTGGTCGTGTAAACGATATGAAGACTCAAGATGGTTTATATACTTTATACCTTCAAGGTAAGCAAGATGGTAAGGCTGTTAGAACTCATGAAATCATTGATTCTATCGGTGATTTAATCGATCCATTTGCTGAATATGACAAGTATTTATCATATGCAAAATCAAAGGATTTACAATTTATCATTTCAAATACAACAGAAGCTGGTATCGCTTATGATGAAACTGATACAGACTTCTCTAAGACTCCAAAGTCTTACCCAGGTAAGCTTTTAGCATTCTTAAAGGCTCGTTATGACGCATTTAACGGTGCTAAGGAAGCTGGTTTATTCATTATTCCTTGTGAACTTATTGACCACAATGGTTCTACATTAAAGGAAGTTACTGTTAAGCTTGCTAAGACAGTTGGTTATGATGATGCATTCATCAACTGGATTACAGAAGCTAACAAGTTCTACAATACATTAGTAGACAGAATCGTTCCAGGTTATCCAAGAGATAACGCACAACAATGCCAAGAAGAATTAGGTTATGTTGACAACTCTATGGTTGTTGGTGAAATCTTCCACTTATGGTGCATTGACGGAGACGATATTAAGGCTCTTGAAGAAGCATTCCCTGCTCCAAAGGCTGGTTTAAATGTATTATATGTTGATTCAATCGTTCCTTATAAGCAACGTAAGGTTAAGATTTTAAATGGTTGCCATACTGCAATCGTTCCTGTTGCTTATTTAGCTGGTTTAGATGCTGTTGCTGAAACTATGGCTGATGAACAAATGGGTCGTTATGCTCGTGACTTCATGTTCGATGAAGTTATCCCAACAATTGACATTCCACATGATCAAATGGTTGCATACACTAATTCAGTTATTGAACGTTATGAAAATCCATTCGTTCACCATTTATTAATGTCAATTTCATTAAACTCTGTAACTAAGTTTAAGACTCGTGATCTTCCAACTCTTCTTCAATCTTTAGAAGCTGGAAACTTCCCTAAGCATGCATTATTCTCACTTGCTGCATTAATGGCATTCTACCGTGGTGTAAGAAATGTTAATGGTAAAGAAGAAGCTATCGACTTAAAGGATGACCAATGGGCTCTTGATTTCTTCAAGGCTGCTTGGGCTAACTTTGATAACTCAAAAGAAGCTTGTGAAAAGATTACTCGTGATTTCTTAGGTTTAACTAACCATTGGGAATTAGATTTAAACTCTCTAGCTGGTGTTACTGAATTCGTTTCAAACGCTTTATTTGAAATTGAAACTAAGGGTATGAGAGAAGCCGTTAAATCAATTATCGGTTACTAATTATATAAATATAGGAGATTATCATGAAAGATTATATTATCATTAATCCAATTGATAATGTTGCTGTAGTACTTCGCCCTTTCTCAAAGGGTGAGAGCGTTGAGGGTGTTACTTTACTTGAAGACATCCCTCAAGCTCATAAAGTAGCATTAAAAGACATTAAGTGTGGAGAAGACGTTATTAAATACGGTAATCCAATTGGTCATGCTACTAAAGATATTAAAACTGGTGAGCATGTTCATACTCATAATGTTGCTACTAACCTAGATGACATTATTGAATATAAATATGAACCAAAATATCCTGAAGTACGTGGTTATAAATCAGACCGTATGGTTAATGTTTATGCTCGTGCTAATGGTGAATTTGGTATCCGTAATGAATTATGGATTGTTCAAACAGTAGGTTGTGTATCTGGTATTGCTCAAAACATTATCAACAACTTCAAAAACGAATATAACCCAACTGATATTGATGGTGTATTCACATTCAATCATCCGTTCGGATGCTCACAAATGGGTGGAGATTTAGAAACTACTCGTATCTTCTTACAAGATATGGTTAAGCATCCTAACTGTGGTGGTGTTCTTGTACTTTCTCTTGGTTGCGAAGAAAACCAAGCTGATAAGTTCGAAGCTACTTTAGGTGATTATGATAAGTCACGTGTTAAGTTCTTAACATTACAAAAGGTAAGTGACGAAATCGGTGAAGGTACTAGATTATTAAAAGAAATTTATGACGTTATGAGACATGACGTTCGTACTTTACAACCATTATCTGTATTACGTATTGGTTTAAAGTGCGGTGGTTCTGATGGTATGAGCGGTATTACTGCTAACCCATTACTAGGTCGTTTCTCTGATTTCTTAACTATTAATAATGGTACAACTGTTTTAGGTGAAGTTCCTGAAATGTTTGGTGCTGAAAAATTATTAATGGCTCGTGCTAAGGATGAAACTATATTTAATGAAACTGTTGATTTAATCAACAACTTCAAAGAATATTTCAAGAATCATCACCAAGTAATTTATGACAACCCATCTCCAGGTAATAAGGCTGGTGGTATTACAACTCTTGAAGATAAGTCTTTAGGTTGTGTACAAAAAGGTGGAGCTGCTAAAGTTATGGGTGTAATTAAGATGGGAGACCGTATTAAAAATAATGGTCTAAATCTAATTTCTACTCCAGGTAATGACTTAGTTGCTGTAACAACTCTTGCTGCTGCTGGTTGCCAAATGGTATTATTTACAACTGGTCGTGGTACTCCATTTGGTGGATTTGTTCCAACAATGAAGATTGCTACTAACTCACAAATGGCTTCTACAAAATCTAACTGGATTGATTTCAATGCAGGTAAGATTGTTGATGGAACAAGCTGGGATGATGCATTAGAAGAATTCATCGATTTAATTTGTGACGTTGCTAGCGGTAAGAAACAAGCTTGTAATGAAATTAATAATTTCCGTGAAATCTCAATTTTCAAAGACGGAGTTACTTTATAATTAAAGAAAGGACATAAATATTATGAAAGAATTTATGGATCAAGACTTCTTATTAACAACTGAAACTGCTAAGAAGTTATATCATGAACATGCTGAAAAGATGCCTATTATTGATTACCATTGCCATTTACAACCAAAGGAAATCTATGAAGACAAGAAGTTCAGAAATCTTGCTGAAGCTTGGTTAGGTGCTGGTGACCGTTATGGTGATCACTATAAGTGGAGAGCTCTACGTGCTAGAGGATACAATGAAGATTCAATTTCTGGTAATGTTCCTGGTAAGTCTTTAGAAGAATCTGACTACCAAAAGTATAGCCAATTTGCTGAATCTATGCCTTATTTTGTAGGTAATCCATTATATCACTGGAGCCACCTTGAAATGCGTAGATACTTCGGTATTACTGATGTAATCAACAAGAAGAACGAAAAGAAGATTTGGGATGAAGCTAATGCTAAGCTTGAAACATTAACTGCTCGTCAAATGATGTACAAGTTCAATGTTGATACAGTTTGCACTACTGATGACCCAATTGATGATCTTCATTATCATAAGTTAATGAATGAAGATTCTACTTTAAAGGTTAAGGTTCGTCCAGCATTCCGTCCAGACAAGGCTATTAATGTTGAACTTGACTGGTTTGGTGATTGGATTTCTAAATTATCAAAGGTTGTTGGTTATGAAATTAACGAATTATCTGATTTAACTCGTGCTTTATCTGAAAGAATTGATTTCTTCCATGAAATGGGTTCACGTTTATCAGACCACGCTTTAGACGTTGTTCACTATGTTGATTCTACATATGAACAAGCTAATGCCGTATTCAAGAAAGGTTTAAAGAATGAAGCTTTAACTGAACTTGAACAAGACCAATATAAGGGTTACTTACTTGTATTCCTTGCTGGTGAATATACAAAGCATGGTTGGGTACAACAATACCACATCGGTGCATTACGTAATAACTCTAAGTCAATGTTAAAGGCTATCGGACCTGATACTGGATTTGACGCTATTGAAGATGCAGTATATATGGAAAAGCTTTCTGCATTACTTGGTGCAGAAGACGCTTTAGGTGTATTACCTAAGACTATTCTTTACTGCTTAAATGAACGTGATAACTATCCTCTAATGGTTCTTGCTGGTTGCTTCCAAAAGGAAGGTATTAAGAATCGTGTTCAAGTAGGTACTGCTTGGTGGTTCTTAGATCAATTAGACGGTATGAAGAAGAACATGCAACAAATGATGCAAGTTTGTGTTATCGCTAATGCAGTTGGTATGCTAACTGACTCTCGTAGCTTCTTAGCTTACCCAAGACATGAATATTACAGACGTTTATTATGCCAAATCTTTGGTGAATTAGTTGAATCTGGCCAATATCCTGTTGAAGAATTAGATACACTTGGTCAAATCGTAGAAGACATCTGCTACAATAACGCTAAGGAATATTTCGGATTCTAGTTATTATAAAGGACACTTTTTGTGTCCTTTTTCTTTGTATGTCGGGCATGTTATATGTCTAGGGTGAAAGTCCCAAGAGAGGTAGTTGTCGCCAACTCGATAGCAACTTGCAAAGCGTAAACCAGTAATGGAGCGTGAAAAGAAGCAATAGCGAAATCGTGGCCCTATGAACAAGAACTTAATATTAAGGCCCATTAGGTGGATGAGTTAACAAAGCATAACAAAGTCCTAAAGACAAACGTAGGCCT
>JAEELC010000084.1 GCA_016288675.1 Acholeplasmatales bacterium
ACTTGAGCTTCTTGATTAAAATGAGAAACTCTAACTACAACATTTCTAATATCACCTTGTTTAGTTTCTGGATTATATGGAGTTAATCCTAATTCATTTAAAACTTTAACAATCTTAATATTAATATCATTAACAATTTCATTTTGATTATGACATCTAGCAATATCTACACCCTTTAAAGTTTTAGAATTAACTAAACCTAAATTAAGTTTACCATTATATTCAAAAGCTTGAAGTTGAGATTTATATCTATAATTCTTATAATTCTCCATACCATATGTATTCTTAATTTCAAAGCTTTTTGGGTTAAGTTTTGTATAACGAGAAATAGCTTCAACAACAGCTTCTCTCTTGAATTCAAGCATCTTATTATAATCTATGTGTAAAACATTACATCCACCACATTCTTTATAACAAGGACACTCTGGTTCAACGCGATATTCACTAGTGTGTTTATAATTAACAACATCAGCAAAAGCCATCTTATCTAACACTTTAGTGATTTTTACATTAATTCCTTCACCAGGAATAGCATTTTCAACAAAGATTGCTAACTTTTTATAGAAGGCAATACCTTCTCCATTTATTCCTAAACGCTTAATGTCGACAATAACTTCTTGTCCGACTTTTAATTCTGTTTTTTGCATAATACAAGAACCTCCTGACAATCAATTATAACATATTTTATATATTAAATATATCTAATATTCTAATTATGTTATAATTAGACTATTGGAGGTTATTATGAAACGTATTGTATTATTTGGTTCTGGTAAACTTACTAAAATTATTGTTAACTGTTATTTAAAGGGAGAATTAAAAGGTTATGAAATTGTTGGATGTTATTCAAAAACTAAAGAGCATAGAGATGAAATATCAAACATTCTTAAAATAAAGCCTTGTGAATCATTTGAATCACTTTTAGACCTAAAGCCAGATTATTTAGTAGAAGCTACAAATCCTTCAGCTACAAAAGAAATTCTAGAATCTACAATCAAAAATCATATAAATGTAATTTTATTATCTATTGGAGCTTTAGCAGATGAATCATATTATAAATATATTGAAGATTTAGCAACATTTAATAATGTAAAGATTCATTTAGCTAGTGGAGCAATATCAGGCTTTGAAGTATTACGTACAGCACGTCTTATAGGTTTAACAAAAGCTAAATTAACAAACACTAAGGGTCCTAAAGCATTAAGGAAAAATATTCTTTATAACAAAGAAATGGAAACAACTAATTATAAAGCATTCGTTGGAAGTGCTTATGAAGCAATACAAAATTTACCAACCGGAATAAATGTTGGTGTAGCTACAGCTTTAGCAACACGTGGTGTACATGATACACAAATAGAAATAAAAACAGAACCTAATTTCATTGGTGATTCTCAATGTATTGACATTAAATGTGGAAATGAAATAAAGGCTCATTTAGATGTATATAGCGCAACTAGTGATATTGCAGGATATTCAGTAGTCGCATTACTTCAAAATTTAAATAGTTCTATTGTCTTTTAGATAAAAAAAACTAATCCATAAATGTTGGGTACCCAACAAAGGATTAGTTTTTTTATTAAAATTAACGAAATGCGTTAAATCCACCGATTCCTACTACTGCACAAATAGCAATGATTGCAAGAATCCACCAGATAACTCTCCAAGGTTTAGATTGTCTCATTGCAAAATCATATGAGCAATAAACAATAATTAATGTCATAATGATTTCAGCAATCCAAGTTAAAACACCTGGAACATTACCCATCCAGCTAGTATTCCAACCCCATTCATTAAATGCAGCTTGCATACCTCTAAATAAATATGCAACAGCAACAAAGATTACTGCAACAAATGCAAAAAATCCAACATTACCAGTCTTACCAGTTTTAGTAGCCATAATTAGTTCTCCTCAAATAATAAAACATGTCCCTTTGTTAAAACAAAGATTAAATCAATTAACCACATAATAGGAATAATGATAAATACAAGTGAAATAACAAGTTTTGTTGTATCTTTAGAATATTTTAATATTCTATAAATGCCCCAAAATAAATGTACTGAAGGAATGCATAAAATAAGCTTAAGCCAAATAGGCCATGAATCTACCATTTTAACAAAATCATCAGTACTATTAATCACATTTTGTGAATATTGTTGTTCATTTTCCTTTTCATTTATAACTTCTGCGTCAATAGTTTCCTTTTCATCCATAACAAATATCTTCTTTAGTAAAAACTAATAGAGCCTTATGAAGGCTCTATTATTAAAATTAGCTATTTAAGCAACGCCAAATTGACTTATTTACAATCATGCAAACAAGGTCAACAATCCAGCAAACTGGGACAAAAAATATACGTAAGATACCTGCAACAATTTTGCCTTCCATAAATCTAGTAATAATACCAAGAATCCAACTAGTAAATGGAATGATTGCAAGAATTAAGCTTACGATATAAGGTAATCCTAGGTAATCAGCACTTTTTCTTGAAGCCATAATTTAGTTCCTCCTTTTTAATTTAGGAATTTTTTCCTATCTATAACTCAATTATAGCATTATTTATAAAAATTAAACTACTTATTTTGACATTTTTTTGCATTTTTAAACAAAAAAATCTAGTCTCAATAAGAGACTAGATTAAATTTGTTTAATTACTTAACATTACCAACACGAACAACGTCACGAGCAATCATAACTTCTTCGTTTGTTGGAACAACCCAGCATTGAATCTTAGATTCAGGAGTTGAAATCTTAGCTTCAACACCATAAGCCTTGTCGTTAGCTTCTTTGTCAATAACTACACCTAAAACACCAAGACGGTTTAAAATCTTTTCACGTAAGTGAGTTAAGTTTTCACCCATACCAGCAGTGAATGCAATTGCATCACAACCACCCATGTAAACATAGTATGAAGCGATATAGTCAGCAATACGCTTAGATTGAACGTTGAATGCCATAATACATCTATGGTCTCCTTCATTCATACCCTTAGTTACGTCACGAGCATCGTTAGTACGACCACCCATACCTAGTAAACCAGACTTCTTGTTTAATGTGTTTAGAAGGTCATCTAAAGTTAAACCTTCATGCTTAGCAACAACTTGTAAAGCAGTTGGGTCAAGATTACCTGAACGAGTACCCATTGGAATACCTTCAAGTGGAGTAAGACCCATAGAAGTGTCTACGCACTTACCACCCTTAACTGCAGAAATAGATGCACCATTACCTAAGTGGCAAACAATGATCTTTGTATCTTCAAGTGGCTTGTTAATTAATTCAGCTGTACGTTGAGAAACATACTTATGTGAAGTACCATGAGCACCATACTTACGAATACCATACTTAGTATACCATTCATATGGAGTTGCATACATATAAGCTTCTTCAGCCATAGTTTGGTGGAATGTAGTATCGAATACTGCAACTTCAGGAACACCAGGAAGAGCCTTGAAGAATGCACGCATACCAACTACGTGAGCCTTGTTGTGAAGTGGTGCTAAGTCAGCAAGTTCTAAAATCTTGTTAACAACAGTACCATCTGGACCATCAATTAATGCAGAATCCTTGAAATATTCTCCACCTTGAACTACACGATGACCAACACCAGTAATTTCAGTTAATTCCTTAACAATGTTCTTTTCAACTAATGTCTTTAATAATAATTCAACACCAACAGCGTGGTCTGGTAACATTGGGTTAGTTTCTTCTTTAACCTTTTCACCGTTCTTGTTGTACTTTAATGTAAAGATACCTTCTTGAGCGTTACCATTTGCATCCTTAGTACCAATACGCTCCATAACACCAGAAGCGATTAAAGTTTCAGCTGGCATATCAAGTAATTGGAACTTGATTGAACTAGAACCAGCATTTACAGCCATAATTTTTGCCATTTTTAATTCCTCACTTAATTATTTTTGTTTATATTTTCTTCAAACCACATTTCTATTTTCACTAAGGCACTATTAAACTCCTTAGGATCTTCGAAACTTGGTAGTTTGACAAGTAAACATTTCTTTTGATCAAAATTTCCTTTTTTGATTAAAAGAATAGACTTCTTTTCTGCCTTAAACATTTCATCAGGTAGATCAATAAGTCCGATAATTGAACCTTTTTCAAGTAATGCTTTCTTAAATCCTTGTTCCGAATCATAATTAAAGAAATCATCAGGTACACAGCACATCATTACACCATTATCTTTTAAAGAATCCATATGATGTAAAATTACATTATATGGGAAATATCCTTCTTCAGTCATATCGTAATAATCAAAATCTGTTACGATGTAATCCATATTATGTTCAAACTTAGAATTAAATGTGTTTTGGAAATAGATATTAATTTCTGTTTCCATTAAATTAGCATTTAACTTCATAGTATTAACTAAAGCTTGGTTATGTTCAACAGCATATAAATCAAGTTTTAGATTTAAATGATTTTCAAGAGTGAATAAAAGATTACCAAATCCTGCAAGAGGATCTAATATTTTAACTTCTCTTTCTTTAGGTTCAAACTTAGAAATGAAGTAGGCATATAACATACCGATAGTATCAGGTGTTAAACTGCCGTTTGAAATCTTAACTTCTTGAAGACCCTTTAACATTAGCGATTGAACAGCCTTACGAATATCTTCAGTTGAAATATCTACACCATTTAATCTTTTATAAATATTTAATAAACGATTTTTATCATCTTCAGAAAAATCATCTTGAAGCACTTCGTTTGCTAAAATATTTTTAACAGTTAAACCGTATAAAGTAAAATAATCTCCTTTAACTCTATCAAATAAGAATTCCATAGAATCAGAGATAACATCATATACAAGTTCCATAGGACTTGTGTTTTCGTCTATTGCCATTTTATCACCATTAAGCATTATAACAAATTAGTATTCTTTTGTAAACAAAACAGTCCACTTAAATAATAAAAATGGCTTTGTAAAATCAAAACCATTTTTTAAATTATTTTTATATTCTGTTAGAAATTTCATACATAAGTATAGAACCAGCTACACCTACATTTAAACTTTCCATATTATCCATTTGAATGAATAAGCTTGGCAAATTAAGTTCATTAATTTCATCACTTACACCATTACCTTCATTACCTAGTATTAATGCTAATTTACCACTTAAATTAGCACTACGAACATCAACACCATTGCGTACATTTGTATTATAAATTGTATGTGTTGAAGATAATTTTTTAATAAATTCTAGCTTATCGCCTTTAATTAAATTAAGTTTAAAAATTGAACCTTGGCTAGATCTAATTACTTTATCATTATAAAAATCACAAGTATTATCGCTGAAAAATATAGTATTAAATCCAAATGAAGCTGCACTTCTAAGTAATGTACCTACATTACCTGGATCTTGTAAGCCATCTAAAATTAAAACTCTATCGGTAATTTCAGTCTTATTTAAAAGAGAACACAAACCAATTTGAGTTGTAGGAGTTGCAGTATCACAAATCTTTTTCATAACTTCAAATGATACTTCTTCACCATCAAGCGAATCATCAGTAGTATACGCTTTTAAAAGAACACCAGCATCCCTAGCTTCACGAACTAAATGTGGTCCTTCAACCATGAACATTTTTTGAGTTCTTCTACCACGACTAGTCTTAAGTTCAATTATATCTTTTACAGTTTGATTCTTAACTGAAGTAATCATTACTTAGTTTCCTTTTCTGCTTGAAGTAAAGCTTTGTATTCATCTACAACTTCTCTTGTTTCAAATCCCATAGATGGTAAATCAAGATTAGAATCAGTTGATATAGATACTACACGAACATTATCAACACAGAAATCAACTAATGGCTCCCAATCAAATTTAGATTCATAATATTCTGCTTTATCAATTTTTGGAGCTGTAGCAGGATTAACTGGTAGATAAACAGTACAACAATCTTCAAATGGACGAATAGATGTCTCATATGTACCAATCTTATATGCAGTACGAACAATATCAACCTTATCAGTAGTGCAAAGTGGTCTAATTACTGGAATATTAGTAACTGAGTTAATAGTATTCATAGATTGTAATGTTTGAGAAGCTACTTGACCAACAGATTCACCAGTTACAATGCATAATGCTTTACGACGTCTAACTAGCTTATCAGCGATTCTAAACATCATTCTACGCATTACAGTAATCTTGTAAGAATCATCAACGTTTTCTAAAAGCGCCATATGTAATTCTTTAAAAGGTACCATTATTAAATTAATCCTATTGTGTGGTGTGTATTTAGCAAGAATCTTTGCTAAATCAACAACCTTTTGGCTAGATTCAATACTAGTTAATGGTGTAGACTCGAAATGTAAACATTCAATTTCAATACCTTGTTTCATTGCCATATAACCAGCAACAGGGCTATCTAATCCACCAGATAGCATTAATAAACCTTTACCAGCAACACCTACAGGATAACCTCCCATAGCTTTAATTTCATTTAAGAATAAGAATACACCTTCTTCACGAATTTCAACATGAAGAATATTATCAGGATGATGTACATCTACGGTTAAGTTAGGAAATTTATTATCAGCTAAAATATATCCTGAAACTTGACGTGTAACTTCCATACTTTCTAAAGGGAATCTTTTATCAGCACGACGAGTCATAACCTTAAATGTAGATTTTTCATTTTTATTTAATATTTCTTCTTTAACAAGCTCTAAAGATTTCTTTTTAATTTCTTCCATATCTTTAGAACTTGTTAAAACTAAAGAATAACTTGATAAACCTGAAACTAAATCAAGGCGCTCAATAACTTTATTATAGTCTTCTTCACCTAGATCAACATATACACGTTCATGAGCCTTAATTACTTTAACATTTAATCCTTCAAGTTTTTTATTAATTAGATTAAGTTCCCTATTAACGAAATTTTTTTGGTTCTTACCTTTTAAAGTTAAATCACCAAAACGAATAAGAATTTGATTATAAATCATAAGATTACCACGCTTTCTAAATACTTTATATATTTTAATATACTTAAGCATTAAAATCAATAAATCTTTATAATTATGCTATACTACGATTATAAAGAGGTAAGTGAATATGAACAAATATAAAGAATTAAATTTAATTGCTAAATCTTTTTTTAATGGAATTAAAGAAGAAATAACAATATTATCTAATGCTACTGCATTAATTAATGATTATATAGATGATATTTCTTGGGTAGGATTTTATTTAAATAAAAATAATAAATTAATACTAGGTCCATTCCAAGGAAAAGTAGCCTGTATGGAAATAGATTTTTCTAAAGGAGTTTGTGGAGCCTGTGCAAGAACACAAGAGGTTCAATTAGTACCAAATGTACATGAATTTGAAGGACATATTGCCTGTGACTCAAGAACTAATTCAGAAATTGTCCTACCAATCATTATTGATGGTAACTTCTATGGTGAATTAGATATCGACTCTATGTTTTTTAATAGATTTAACGAAGAAGATAAACTAGGATTAGAAGAATTTATCACAAGTCTTATTAAAGCTTTAAAAAGTGCCCGTTAGGACACTTTTTTTATAGCAATTCACTAAATGATTCAATAAATAAATCACTTATATTTTTCTTTTCTTCTTTTATGTTAGCTTCAGTAATATCATCTACTGCAACTGTATAAAAGCCACCATCATGAGCTGATTTAAGAGCTTGTGGTATATCTTCAAATACAGCCATGTCAGAAGGCGACATATTTAAAGTTTTTGCAACACGTAAATATATTTCAGGGCTATTTTTACTTCCCTTAAAAGCATTAACGTCACAAATATGATCAAAATATTGTAAAATATTATTTCTCTTTAAACAAGGAATATAAAATTCTTCATCATTTGCTGTAGCAATAGCTAACTTTACGCCTTCAGTTTTAAGTTTTTTTAAATAATCAGAAACATATGGTTTAAGATTTACATTATATGTATATTCATATACAGCTAAATCATGCCATTCCTTAATAATATCTTCTGCTTTTTCATTTAATTTAAAACGCTCAATAGTGTAATCTGCAGCTTTTCTTAATCCAAGAGGAGCAATAGCTTTAGAATAATCTTCAGGAACTTCAAAGCCTCTTTTGTTTAAAAAAATTTCATCTATCTTATGCCACATAGAGCATGAATCAAAAATTGTTCCATCTAAATCAAATATTATACCTTTAAATTTATGCATACATACCTCACAAATGCATTTAAAGTATACTATTTATTTAAATGTATTTCAAACAATTCATTATAAAGCGCAAGAAAAATTATAAAAAAATTACAAAATCAAGCATATTGTTATTGACAAGAATGCGTAATACTAATATAATAATAAGGCGTGAGTAAAAAGCAGCTCTTGCACATTAAATATATCTATCGATCCTTTATGGCACAAAGTAACCTTCGCTGCTTGCGGTGAAATGGTGAGTCTACGATAGCTATTTAAAAAGTACAAGGTCATTTCCTTTTTATTCCGAATATAGACATATAGGAGGATTTTAGTTATGTCAAGATATACTGGACCAAGCTGGAAGATTTCAAGACGTTTAGGTTATTCAATTTCCGGTACAGGTAAAGAAATCGCTAAGAGAAATTATGCACCAGGTCAACATGGTCAATCTCAAGGTAAGTTAAAAGAATATGGTACTCAACAAAGAGAAAAGCAAAGAGTACGTTTCATCTATGGTATGAGCGAAAAGCAATTCAGAAAGACTTTTGATGAAGCTGCTCGTCAAGATGGTATGACAGGTCCTAACTTCATGAAGCTTCTTGAAAGAAGATTAGACAACGTTGTATACCGTTTAGGTTTAGCATCAACTCGTGCTCAAGCTAGACAATTAGTTAACCATGGTCATGTCCTAGTTAACGGTAAGAAGGTAGACATTCCTTCATACAGATTAAATGCTGGTCAAACAATTTCTTTAACTGAAAAGGCTAAGGGATTTGCTGTAGTTAAGGCTGCTCGTGAAGCAGTTATCTCATTACCAGAATATGTTTCATTTGATGAAACTACATTCACTGGTACTCTAGTAAGAATTCCAGAACGTGATGAATTCTTAACAGACATCAATGACCAATTAATCGTTGAATTCTACAGCAGATAATATGAATAAAGATTCCACAAATGTGGAATTTTTTTTTACGAAAAAAACTCAAGTATTTACCTTGAGCTTTTCTATTTATTCTTAAATAATTCACATAGTTTTGAAATAACTATAGATAAAATAACTAATATTAATGTCCAAGCATAAACAGGAGCCATTTCCACATTATAATGATAACTAGAGTTTAATGCGTAACCAATTGAATCTTTAGCATTTGATATAAATTCTGCCATAACCATAACTTTAAAACCTAATCCAATTGAAGAAATAAACGCAGTCTTTATATCGCCTAATATTTCAGGAACATATATCTTAAATAATATTTTTATATTAAGCTTACTATCAAGACTAAAAGCTTCTATTTCTTCTATATTAACATTCTCAAATCCATTTAATATATTTTGATACATTATAGGAATAAGCATTAAACTTACAATAAAAAATAGCGAAGTCTTCGAACCAAACATAATAATTAATAAAATAATAATGGATACTAAAGGAATCGTTCTAAACATTAAAATAAATGGACTAATATATTTTTTAAGATAATTGCTTCTTAAAGATAGACTTGCAAGAATAAAACCAATTAGAAAAGATATTAATAAGCATAATAATAATCTTAATAATGTTAATAATATCGCTTTATATGTATCAGCTTTACTTAGCAATATAAAGAATTCTTTTAAAATTGTATTTGGACTTGGAAAAGATAAAGGATTATCTTTAGCAATATACAAAATTAAAAAAATTATATAAATAGTAACTATACTTAAAAATGGTATACATATATTTAATATTTTTTTAAGCGTAGAATCCTTCATCAGGTAATTTTCCTCCAATTAAAGATAGAGAATCTTTATATGTGTTTTCAAATATATCTTTCATATCTTTTGAAGATACAAAAGATATATTTGACCCTTTAATAGCACTTTTAAACACAGCATCAGGAATATCAATAATACCTTGTTCTTTTATACGTTTATTATTCTCATTAGCAAATTCAAGGTTATTAATTCCTTTAATGGACTCTTCAAGTAATGATACATATTTTAATATATCATCAGTACGAGTTTTATATGTATCTTTATTAACAAATAAACAAGCTTGTGAAAAGCCAGATGTACCAGTACATTCTTTATATAGTGCCTGTACATCAAGATAATAAGAATTAATATTTTTATTATTAAGAGCTATATTACAAGCACTCTTAATAGGATCAGCAATAAGATATATTGTATTATCTTCATTATTTGCTAGAAATGATGTTTTAGTAGCTGATGTATCAGATAAATAACTGATTTCGCAATCAATATTATTTAAAGACAAAACCTTTTTAACAACCATATCATTAATAGAATTTTCACCAAATAAAACTAATTTTTTATTATTTAAATCCTCTACTTTAGAAATATTTGTAGTACTAGCAAAATATAGATTTCCAAAAGTAACACCAGCAAGTAATTGATAATTCGCATTCATATTATACATTGAAGCTCCAAGATTAGATGGTGCATAAATTAAGTCATAGCTGTTATTTAAAAATGAAGCCTTAATTTCATCTGCACCAGATAAAATAGTTGTATTTGCAAAATTATTGCTTTGGGTTTTTTCCATAACAATGCTTTGAGCAAATGCAGGAGCACCTCC
>JAEELC010000085.1 GCA_016288675.1 Acholeplasmatales bacterium
ACTAGCAAAATTTAAGGAATAGGTATCTGATGAAATTTCAAGAACTTCTTTTGTAGCATCATTCACATCCACAATTTTTTCTAAAGAATTAACTTTTCCACTACCTTCAGCAATTATATAAGATTTAAAAAGGACTGTAGCAAAAGAAAGCGCAGTTACGAACAACACTACAAATGTTATTAGTATAGAAAATATAACTTTTCTTCTTTTCATATTACCTGCCTCCTCTCATTTCTCTATAGCCTAATTTTCTTCTTTCTACCTCATATAATAAATAAAGCCAATTGCAATTTAGTGCAACTGGCTGTCTCCTTAGACCCTATAGCTTTGCGTCATAGAATTTCTTCTACTTTGCTAATCTTTTCCTTTATCAATTATATTATATACAAATTCTTGTAATTTGTCTACATTTTTCACTATTTTTTTTACAATATAAAGAGTATTATCTTGAAGGAATTTTATATTTATCTTTAATTATTTTCTTATTTTGATACATATTTTTGTCAGCTTTTTCAAACAATTCATTGTACATTGAACTATGATTGCTTCTGGCAAAACCATAAGAAACAGATAATATTAATTCTTTACCTTCAAAATTAATTTTACGATATAGCAACTTATCGCGAAAATTCTCTATTAAATTTGTAAAGTTTGTTAAATCTTCATTAAGAATTATTGCTTGAAATTCATCACCGCCAACGTGAAACAATAACGAATTTTTAAAAATCTCTTTTAAAATTTTGGCAGTTTCTACAATTAAATGGCACCCAAATGTATGTCCATACATATCATTTGTAATTTTAAGGCCATTTAAATCCATAATCATAATTATATAATCATCTTTACCATCCTTTGTTAAGGCGTCTAGCTTAGAAATTTCTTCAAAGTAGCTTCGTTCATTTCTAAGGCCAGTCAATTGATCATAATATGATAAATTCATATATTTATCTTTAGCTCTCTTAAGCTCGTGCTGAGTTAATTCACGAATAAGTTCAAATGTTAAACCCATAATATAAAAAGCTACATATAAAATGGGAAAACGTAATTTAAAACTATTCGTATAATTATATTGAAGAAAAGAATTTCCAAGTGGAGTCCAAAATAAGAATGCAATAATTATAAACATACATAATGATATTAGTGAACCATAACGTTTTCTATATAACAATAATCCACATGTTGGTAATAAAGCAATCCAAATGGCTGAAAATCCTTCTGGTTCCCCTATTATCGCAAAACTTGTACACAATAATGTTATTTCTATAAAAAACAAAATACGTGCAATATATTCAACCTTACCATGTCTAAAATACAAAATGATATCAAAAACGCATAATAAAGAAAATGCTAGAGTCGAATACATTAATAATCTAAAGCCCGTTATTAAATTAATTATTGTCATAATTAAAGAAACAACGGCTAATATTATATAAACAATTAAAAATTGTGCTTCTATTCTTTTACTTTCATTATTTATTATTTTTTTAATAAGATTTTGAAGTCTTAGAAATTTCTCATTCATATAAACACATCCTATACCACAATTTTATTATATCAAACGATATTATATTATTCAAATAAAGTTTACTTTTAGTATCCTTTAAGCAAAAAAGTGTAAACCATTATAATATGTAGCAATGTCAAGGACTTGTTTATTTTTTAAAAAAAATGTACAAAGCAATAAAAGCTAAAAAAAATCCCCTTATAAAAGGGGATTAATCGTTATGCTTCTTTACTATTTTGACCTAAGTGTTTTTCATTAATAAGATAATCACGTTCTTTATTAATCTTGTCATATACACCATCGGCACGTTGCATATACTTTTGAGAAGCTTTTAAAATCTTCTTTTGATGGTCTTTAAACACCTCAATGGGTTCAATAGCTAATTTATTATCTTTAACATTTTCATCAAGAACTGCAAGAGTCTTATCGATAGACCAAGCTTCCTTATAGCTACGTTTAGCAATAAGGGCACTTATAACGTCTGCAACTTGCATAATTTCTTGAGGTAAAGTTAAATGGAATCCATCAATATGATTAGGGTAACCATATCCATCTAAACGTTCATGATGACGACCAGCAATTTCAACAATATCAAAATCCATGTTATGAGTTAATAATTCAACAGTATATTTAACATGAGTTTTCATAATAATATATTCATCATCTGTAAGCTTACCTGGCTTTTCTAATATATCTAGTGGAACCTGTACCTTACCTAAATCATGAACCATACCTGCCATATATATTTTTGCACAAATATCCTTTGGTAAATGGGAATATTTAGCAATCATATATGCAATCATCGCAGTAACCTTAGAGTGATACAATGTTTGAATAGAATACATTTCGAACAATGATGAACACATAATTAAAAGATCGTCGCGTTCTTTAGACTTAAATATCATAGTTCTAATTAATGAATATACAATAGTCTTGTAATGCATTGAATTAAGCTCATATTCAAGATTAGTCTTGCTTACAATCTTTTGTAACGCTTTATAATCTTTAGGATCACATTTGCGTTTATCAACACAATAGAAAGCTTGGTCCTTATCATTTTGTTCTACTAAAAATGTAGTGAACTCTTTTGCAAGAAA
>JAEELC010000086.1 GCA_016288675.1 Acholeplasmatales bacterium
AATCCGGTAGGAGCTTTATATTTTAAATCAATTTCATATAATCCAGGATAAGAGGCATTATTGTATAGAGCACTTGGTAATACATTCCATAAAGTAGAGAATGTTGGTCTTTTTAAGAGACATAAAAAATCAGAAAAAGAACCACCAGAATATCTATAAGCTTCAAGATTTGTCCCCGGGTAATAATAGTAGCTTCCAGTACTTCTACCATAATCCTTTTCTTGATTAGTCATTGTGACGACTTCTTCATTTGTTCTATCTATATCTTTAGTATTTAGATTAAGCGTTCCACTCTCTTTTGAACTTGTTACAGCATCTTGACTACTTGTTTCACTATATATAGTTACAGAATTAGTACATGATGTAAGTATCAAAAGAGGTAATAACATAAATATTTTCTTTTTCATAAAAATCACCTTTCTTTTGGAAACCTAATTATAACAAATAAATATAAAAATATCTACTCTTATAATAATTTAAGATTTAAAAAAGAGAATGAATTAAATGATATTTAATGTCATTCTTCTCGAGGGCTTTGCCCTCTTTTTCTTTTAGATATAATTTGTTAAAATATTTTAAAGGTATTTATTATGGAAAGATGTATTAATTCTTCAAACTCAAAGAAATTTATTAACTATGCTGAACAAGCTTCATTTTTTGCTTTATTAAATAAAGCTAAGAAGTCAGGCCCATCAGTTTATTTAAATACTGTTAATAGACTTAATAATTGTAAATATGCTAGAGAATTAAATGGCAAAATTACAATTCAAGATATTTTTCAAGATAATTGGTCTGATTTCTTAGCCCTTCAAAAATCTAAAGGTAAATATATTAGAGATTCAATAATTAAAAATGTTGATAAGATGATTCACTGTAAAGATTTTGATTATGGCTTTTTGTATTATGAGTGCCCTAATTGTGATAACTTTCATGTTCAAGGTCTTTCTTGTCATTCTAGATTTTGTGTTTCTTGTGGAAAAAAATATAGAGATGCTAGGGCTTTAGAAATCGCTAATACTTGTATCAATGTTCCTCATAGACAAATTACATGGACTATTCCAGAAGAATTAAGAAAATATTTTCAAATTCATAAAGAGCTTTATGATTCTTTATTTGCTGCTGTAAATGATGTGTTGAAATATATAATTATAGGTAAATCAAAAATTGCTCGTAAAAGAGGAGATAAACTTGGTTTTATTTCTTCTATCCATACCTTTGGTAGAGATTTAAAATTCAATCCTCACATACATACTTTAGTTGCTGAATGTATTATCGATAATAAAGGTAATATGAAACCATTCACTCATTTTAATTATGATCTTATGAGACATTCGTTTATGAAATGCTTACTAGATAGGATGAATCATTTTCTGAAAAATAATGCTACTACTAAATTGTATTTTGATTTCATTAAAACTAAAAATGCACTTTATAAAGATAAAAATAACGGATTTTATGTTCATGCTCCAAAAATTAATATAAAAGGTTATAATGATATTAAGAGATTAGTTAATTATGTTTGTCGTTATCAAGGTCATCCTGCAATTAGTGAATCAAGAATACTTAATTATGACAAAAATAATAAGCTCATCACTTATTATTATGACCCACATGAAGATGATGCTATAACTGATGAAAATGATAAGATTGGTAGACAATTTGTAACCGAATCTATCAATAATTTCATCTCTAAGCTTATCGTTCATATTCAAAACGAGTCTGTACATACAACTAGATATTATGGTTTTTATGCTAACCATTCTATTACTAAAACTTCAAATTTTATTAAGCTATACACTAAACAAGAAATCGATAATATGAAAAAGAATTTATCCTGGAGAGACAGATTACTTTCTTCATATCATTATGATATTCTACTTTGTGAATGTGGTTCTATTATGTTACTTAATAAAAATTTGTCTTATTTTTTAATCGGAGAAAAAAGATTATTATGAATTTTAATACTAAAAAAAGATTATTAACTAAAAATGAAAAACTTAAAAGAGCCATATTCTACTATGGAGATATGCAAAATATCGAATTGAAATTTGATGAAGAAATGTTTGATGAATATGGTCAGCCAAACGTTTTAATCGAAGGAAATATTAACCAATTCCCAGAATCAATAAAAAAAGAAATATTTGATTTTGCTGATAGAGAAATCTATGACGAAACTATTGATATGAAATGTACTAATTGTGATTATGAAGAACTTAATCAAGATTATGAAGAAATAACTTATGGATGGAATCAAATAAACTATCCTATTTGTTATTGCCCTAATTGTGGCAAAGGAACTTTTGTACCCTTAGATATTTATAATAAAAAGAAACATTAATAAAACCATAAATAGAAAAAATCAGCCTAGAAATCTAGGCTTTTTAGTGTTGTATGAATATATTTAATCATAAATTTGGATTAAATAATGATAAATAATGATAAATAATGAAAATATAGAATTTCCTAATAAATAAAAAATATCTATCTAGAAATTCTAGATAGATATCTAATTAATAAGTTAGAGTGGTTGGCTTTGTATATGTATAAGT
>JAEELC010000087.1 GCA_016288675.1 Acholeplasmatales bacterium
AAAAAAGATTGGCTGAATATCCGCCTATCTCGGAACAATTGGATATGATTTATTGGGATACGGTGAATGGTACAAAATTATGGCAAGAAAAAATAGCCGAAATAAAAGCTAAATATCCAAAAGAATAACTATCTTAAGCCCGTCATTTACTTGACGGGCTTTATAACACGGGCAGGAATTCCGCCAACGATACTATTATCGGGAATGTCTGATATAACAACGCTGTTGGCCCCAATGACACAATTTTTTCCGATTTTAATGGGGCCAACAATAACTGCGCCTGCATAAATGATGGTGTTTTCACCAATGATAGGATAATTTTCTTTTGTTTTTCCATCACCTTCTTTTTCTGTTCGGGAACCAATAGTTACATTTTGATAAATACGGCAATTATTGCATATCGTTGCCGCTCGAGAAATAACTATTCCACATAAATGAGGAAAACAAATTCCCCTTTTTATATAGTCATCATAATCGTGAATATCACAAGAAGTATTGGGATATAAGCCAAAAGCTTTATTACGTTTTTTGTAACTCCATATTTTAATACCGCAAAAATAAATTCGTGTGCGACCATTGGCTTTTTCTGTTTTGCGAAATAATTTCATTTTTTATCTCCTTGGGTACTCAATTCTTTTTTAGCAAAAAAATCTCCGATAGGATGATGTAAAGCATTTGCAATTTTATTAAGGCTGAGAACCGTTACATTTTTTTCGGCTCTTTCCAACATCCCGACGTATGTTCGATGAACACGGGATAACTCCGCCAATTCTTCTTGAGAAATGTCTTTTTCGTGGCGGAATTTCCTGATATTGCAAGCGATTACTTTTAATAATTCAGAATCTTTTTCCATAGGTGTGATTATAATTGTGCACACACCATAATTCTACATACTATAATTAGCATTATGCGATTTAAAATCAACGTTCAATTCACGTGAAGCATTAAAGAATTTATTGTGATTTTTTTAATTCTTTTTCCAATAATTGTTGTTTAAAGGCGGCCTGTTCTTGAAATAGTTTTTGTTGGAATTCGGTCTGGGAATTTTGTTCTTTTTTCTTGGCCAATTTTTCGGTGGTTGTGATAAAATGTGCGGGGTTCCCAGCCCAAACCTCCCCGTCGGGAATATCTTTGGTGACCAAACTGCACGCGCCGACCACACATTTATTTCCGATGGTGCATCCCGGTAAAATGGTTGTATTACAGCCGATAAAAACATCATTACCCACTTTAATTTTACCCAACTTGTTATGGACTTTTTTCGGATCATTGAAAAAAGAATGACAAGCATAAGTGCTAGAATCGTGTGTGACAAAACAAATGCCAAAGGATAATAAAACGTGATTACCAATTTCAATAAAGATGGGTTCGCTGCCAAAATTGGGCATATCCGTAAATTGGCAATCTTCACCGATACGAACACCCAATTGACGTGCTTTGCCGATAAAATCAAACTTATTCACCATCTTTTTTTGTGAATAAGTGAAAATGGGAACGGATAAAAAATAAACAGTTCGTTTGCCTGTGGGAAATTTCTTTTTATATAATATTTTCATTTTTCCTCCATTTCACAAATTTTTGGATACCTTGTTCAAAAGTTGTTTTTGGGGTATAATGTAATAATTTATGTGCTTTTGACCAATCACATACCGTTTTATCCACATCCCCTGGTTGCATTGGTTTTTGTTCAATTTTGGCAGGTTTGCCTACGGCTTTTTCAATTGTTTGGATCATCCGTTTCAGTGTAATTGGTTCGCCCCCACCCAAATTGATAATTTCATAGCCTGTTTGATTATAATTGATGGCGCCTTTAATCCCCGCAACAATATCATCAATATAGGTGTAATCACGTTTGGTTGAGCCATCCCCGTACATTTGAATGGGTTCGCCAGCTTCAATTTTTTTTGTAAATTTATGAATGGCCAAGTCAGGCCTTTGACGTGGACCATAGACGGTAAAAAAGCGTAAGGCAACTACATCCAATCCATACAGATGGTGCCAAGTATAACATAGTTGCTCACAAGCGGACTTTGTGGCTGCATAAGGCGAAATAGGTTCAGTTACTTTTAAATCTTCCGAAAATTCTTTTTCTTTGCAGTTGCCATAAACGGAACTGGATGAAGCAATCACTAATTTTTTGACGTCGTTTTCTCGCATACATTCCAAAATATTCACAGTCCCCAAGATATTTGTTTTTACATAATCCATAGGGCGTTCTAGGCTGGGACGCACACCGGCACGGGCGGCCAAGTGAATGACGGCATCAAATTCATGGTGGTTAAAAATCGGTTTTAAAGCTTTTTCGTCTTCAATATCGGCCCGATACAATTTATAATGCGGATTGTTTTTATGTTGTGCGACGTTGGCTTCTTTAATGGCCGTGTCATAGTAATCGTTAAAATTATCCACCACAACAACATCATGGCCATCCGCCAATAACTTGTCGGCCAAGTTGGAACCGATAAAGCCCGCACCACCTGTAATCAAGTATTTCATTTTTTTACCTCCGGAATATGCGATTCGAAATAATAATTTTTGTAATCAAAA
>JAEELC010000088.1 GCA_016288675.1 Acholeplasmatales bacterium
AACCAGTTAATATATGGCTAATATTTAAATAGCGATAAATACGTAATAAAGAAGTTAATTGTTCTGCTGTTATATTATCATGTATATGCTTAACATTTATTAATAGACCAATAATTATAAAAGTCTCTATTAAAATTAGAATTGTAGAAAGAATATAAAATAATACTACGTCTCTTATTCTTTTATTTTCATTTTTCAATATCTTTTCTTCATCTAAATAATTCATATATACTATTCCTCGATATTGTTATTTTAACATAAATAAAAAAAATTCCCTAATTTTCTAGGGAATTAATCTTTTTATTTTGTCGTGCCTGTTGTTTTAAAGCACGCTTTTTATTTTTTAAAGCCTGCTTACGCATCCTTTTTACAGCCATCTTCATATTGTTGTGGCATTCAGCACAAGTATCAATTGGCTTATGTTTAATAATTCTATAGATTCTATTTCCAAATATTATTAATACAAAGAGTGCGGCAGCAATAATAACGATAACTTCAATTGGTTTCATAATTAAGCTAAAATCTTTTTATTGTCTCTATATTTATTAAAATAATGAATTCCAAAACCCGCAGCAACTGCTAAAGTCAAAACAATAAATATTGTCCACCACCAAGAACCAACAATGTAGATGATAGCAGATACAATACATGATGTAACAATCCAGAATAGAAGAGTTGTTCCAAACTTACCTTCTGGCAATTCTGCTTTAGCTGTACCTACAGCTGCAAAACATGGAATAGTAGTCATATTAAATACTATAAATGATAATAAGCCAGGTACTGTAACACCAGTAGCTAAGAACATTTGATATACAGAGGCTCCTTCAGGATCCAATTCAGATTCAAGTAATCCAATAAATGTATCTAATTGATCAGCAGGTAATGCTTTTGATAAAATTACTGGTCCAACACATGTAGCAAGTACAGCAAATGTTGAAATAACATTTTCTTTTGCAATAAGACCTGTCATAGCAGCTACAACAAATACCCATCCAGCTTCAATACCTAATTGAGAACCAAAACCAAGTGGAGTAAATAAAGGTTGGAATAGTTGACCGATACCTGCTAAAATTGAATCTTGTGTTGATAAATAACCAGGTTCAGATACAATTACATTATATTGATTTAAAGCAGCTTGCATTATTGTATTAGATTGTTCAGCAGTAAATCCTTCTAAAATGCCATCTGTTAATACAACTTCAGCATATTCAGGATTAATTAATTGTGCTTGTTCTAACACTAACTCTTTAATTGAAACTTGGCTAATATATTGCCAGCTCCATGTAAATGATTGTAAGAACCAAATAATTATTGTTGAAGCTAAAATAATAGTAAATGCCTTTTTAACGAAATGTTTAGCTTTATCCCATAAATGAAGCATTAACGCTTTAAATTGAGGTCTATGATATGCAGGTAATTCCATAATAAATGGTGGAACTTCACCTCTCATAGTTGTATTTCTCATTAAAATTACGGCAACAATTGCAGTTACAATACCGATTAAATACATTGAATAAGCAATTAAATCAGGATTTGATAAATTAACAATTGTAGCGATTGCGCCCGCAACAGCAGTTAAAATTGGTAATTTAGCACCACAACTAAAGAATGGAATAACTCTAACTGTAGCAACTCTTTCGTTTTGATCAGCAAGAGTTCTTGTATTAATCATAGCAGGTACAGAGCAACCGAATCCCATAATCATAGGCATAAACGCTCTACCTGATAAACCAAATTTTCTAAAAATTCTATCTAGAATAAATGCAACTCTAGCCATATATCCAGAATCTTCAAGAATTGAGAAGAATAAGAATAATAATAAAATTTGTGGCAAGAATGATAATACTGAGAATACACCAGCTAAAACACCATCACAAATAAAACCTGATATCCATGCTGGAGAATCTTCTAACCATCCGGCAACTAATGTATCCTTAATCCAATCAGTGATTGATGTTAGGAATGTTTGCAATATTACACCTGGTGAATTAATACCATCTACTGTATAGAATAATCCAGAGAAGAATCCACCATCATTAAAATCTGTCTCGAAATTACAAGCATTTTTCAAGAACAAGAAATTAGTAGAGAATGTTAAATGGTAAATTAAGAATAATAGTATCAAGAAAATTGGAATACCTAACCATTTATTAGTCAAAATCTTATCCGCTTTATCTGATGCTTTTAATTCATTTGAATTTGTATTCTTTTCTTTAGCATTAGAATAATTTTTAGAAATAAACTTATATCTAGAATCAGCTACTACAGCTTCTAAGTCGTTTCCAAATACTTCATCAGAATATGTTTTCTTAAATTCATCAACAATTTTAACTAATTCTGGATGATCTTTTGTTTCAATTTCATCATTTTCAATTAATTTAATTGCATGGAATAGCGGATGAGCAACTTCAAGTCCAGTAAATGCTGCTTTAACATCTTTAATAAGATGATTAATAGCACTTCCTTCAAGAATAGAAGCGCCAACCCTTCCATTTCTTGCAGCTGCTAAAGATCTTTCCATAAGAAGATCAATATTTTCTTCTTTTTGAGCTGAAATAGGAACAACTGGTACACCAATTTGTTTTTCTAATTTAGCTGCATCAATTTTATCACCAGATTTTTTAACGATATCCATCATATTTAATGCAATGATAACAGGGACATCCATTTCAAGTAATTGAGTTGTTAAATATAAATTTCTTTCTAGATTTGTAGCGTCAACAATGTTAATAACCGCATCTGGCTTTTCATCTAAAATATAATTTCTTGAAATTACTTCTTCTGGCGTATATGGTGATAAAGAATAAATACCAGGTAAATCTGTTATTTGAATTTCTTCATCTAATCTTTTATAAAATCCTTCTTTTTTGTCAACTGTAACACCAGGCCAGTTACCAACATGAGCAGTTGAACCAGTTAAAGCGTTGAATAATGTAGTCTTACCACAGTTAGGATTTCCAGCTAAAGCAAATTTTTTCATTAGGCTTCCTCCTTTACTTCTACAATTACATTAATTGCTTCATCTTTTCTTAAAGTTAATTCATAGCCTCTTAATGTAACTTCAATAGGATCACCTAATGGAGCTTTCTTTCTAAGCATCACATCAGCACCTGGAGTAACGCCCATGTCAAATAATCTTCTTCTAACTTTTCCTTCACCTAATACATTTTTTATGATTCCAGATTCGCCAATTTGGAATTCGTTTAATTTTTTTTGCATATTATTTCTCCCTTCTTATGCAACAATAATTTTAGTAGCTAAGCCTTTATCTAAAGCTAGTCTTCCTTCTTTTACACTAACAATTATATTTCCTGTATTACCTACAACTTTTAAAGTTGAATTAATAGTAATACCTAATGATTCAAGATGTTTTTTAGTTTTTTCATCTGTTAAAATTTTAATTATCTTTAATTCTTGATTTAGTGGCGCAATAATTAATGGCATAAATATTCCTCCAAAATAGTTAGTTAATTCTAACTCCATTTGTTATTATAGACTAACTTAATGATATTTGCAATAACAAAGTTATATAAAACTAACAAGAATATAAAAAAGAGCTAATTATTATTAAAAATAAAATTAGCTCTACTTTTTATTAATTATGCATTTGCTTGTTCATTAACGTACTTAGCAAAATCTTTTCCGCATTTTAAAGCGACACCAATAGTCTTAGCACCCTTAACAACGTCTCCACCAGTGAAGATATTAGAAACACTAGTTTGGAATGCTTCTCCATAATTAGCGACAGCCTTAACATAACCATGGTCTGTTGCAATTTCACCAACATTCCAAACAGCTTGATCAGGAATTTGACCAATTGCAGATATTACATAATCACATGCAATTGTAGTATATTCACCAGTACCTACAGGGCTCTTTCTTCCTGAAGCATCTGGTTCACCTAAAGTCATGATTTCACACTTAACTGCAGTTACGTGACCATTTTCACCAATGATTTCAACAGGGTTAGTTAAGAATTTACAAACAACACCATCTGCTTCAGCTTCTTCCATTTCACGTGGAGTACATGGAGCTTCAGCTCTATCTCTTCTATAAACAATATAAGTACGTTCAGCACCACTTCTAACAGCACAACGTGCTACGTCCATTGCAACATTACCAGCACCAACCATAACAGCTGTACCATGTAAAGATGGTTTAGAATTTAATAAATTTAATTTATCTTCAAAATTAAAATCTCTTAAGAATTCTAAAGCGTTTAAAGAACCTTCTAAATCATCTCCAGGAATTCCTAAATGTCTAACCTTAGTTAAACCAAATGCAAGATATACGTAGTCATATTCTTTAGCAAGATTTAAGAAATCACTTTCTTTTAAATCCTTACCAAAAATAAAATTACCACCTAATTCTTGTACAGGAGTAACAGAACGCATTACAGCTTCCATCTTAATTCTAAATGCAGGAATACCAAATGCCATAACTCCACCTGCAAAATTCTCTCTTTCATAAATATCAACGCTATGTCCTGCTGTTAAAAGATCTTTGGCAGCAGCAAGTCCAGCTGGACCAGCACCGATAATCGCAATTTTTAATTTCTTCATATATTTACCTCTTTCTTAAAACTTTTGGAATCATAGTTAATGATTAACAACTAATTTGATTATATCATAAATATATAAAAATAAACTTAAAATAAAAAATAAAAGCGATTCAAACGAATCGCTTATTTATTACTTATTCTTAGTAAATTCTTTATAACCGTCCATATCTGACTTAGTTACTTGAGTATAATTATTTGAAATATAGTTATTAACAGTAAGTTCATCAGCAATATAAACATATTCGCAACGTAATAATTTAGAGAAGAATTGACGTGCATATGTATCAGAGAATGAACTAGAATCAATAATAACTGTACCAATTGTAGCTTTATTGAATGAAGAAGCTGATACACTTGTTGTATTTGCTGGAATATGTAATTCTTCAATCTTAGAGTTAGCAAATACAGAATCACTTAAGCTCTTTAAGTTAGGTGGTAAAATAACCTTACCTAAAGACACACAGTCAGAGAAAGTATTCTTACCTAAAGAAGTAATCTTTTCTGGGAAATTAATATTAATTAAATTCTTACAATTCTTGAATGCATAAGATTCAATTTCAGTAACAGAATCTGGTAATACAACAACAGTTAGATTTACACAGTCTTTGAATGTGTTCTTAGCAATCTTAGAAATAGAGTCACTAAGCATAACTGTTGAAAGATTTGTGCAGCCTTCAAAAATGTTATTTTGCATAGTTAAAACTGAATTTGGAATTTCAATTGATTCAAGAGCAATGCAACCAGCAAATGCAAATGGTGCAATATGAGTAATTGAATCAGGAATAGTTACTTCATATAAAGAAACACAATCTTGGAATAAAGAGTCAGTAATCTTAGTCATAGAATCTGATAAAGTTACTGTTTCTAGTTGTTCACAATGGTTAAACGCAGAATGTTCAACAGTTTCAACAGAGCTTGGTAAAGCTACACTCTTAATACCTGAGCCTTGGAATGCACCTGCTTGAATAGCAGTTACACCGTCAGGAATATCTACTGCGGATAAGGCAATGCAATCCTTAAATGTATTCTTCTTAATTTCAGTAATATCGCTAGGAATATTAACTTCTGTAAGAGCTGAACATCCTAAGAATGCATCAGTACCAATACTAGTAACTTTCTCACTAAGTTCTAGTTTTTCAATGTGTGTGTTTTGCTTAAAAGCGTTTGCTGAAATATTTTCAACTGAAATAGGAGTTTTGTAGTTTGTTTCAGACTTTTGAGCTGGATATTTTATAAGATTCTTTTTCTCCTTATCATATAAAACACCTTCGTCAGAAGAATAAGTAGCATTAGCTACCGAAACAACTATGTTTGTTAATTGACTACAATTTTCGAATGTACTTTCCGCAATTTTAGTTACAGTAGCAGGAATAGTTAAGTGTGTTAAAACTGAATTTTCAGAAAAACCACTTAAATTAAATGCTCCATAAGAAATTTCTGTAACATAATAAATTTTACCATCAGCTGGATTAGTATAATGTGATGGTACAGAATAAATGGAATCTTGGCCATTGTATTGCACAAGTGAGCAAGTAGTAGCTCCTGTGATTTGGAATTGATCCTCTGTCTTAATTGCAGTTACTGTTTTATTAGCATCATCAAGTGAACATGATCCTAAATAAATGGTCGCAACTCCAACAGGTAAACTTAGCAATGCACCTTTAATAATTCTTTTCATATCCTTCGTCCTTTCAAAAAAAATTCTTTTTCTCATTAAAAGTTACACAAATATTATAGTCTTTTTGTTCAAAACTTTCCATACAAAAAATTATAAATACATCTATTTTTTAAAAAAATTAAAAAAACTATCTAATCTTTCTTTGCCTTTAAGCACTATTCACCATATCTTGACAAAATTCGACAGCAGTACTAAAATGAAATTAGAAAAAGAATAAACTTTTGGAGGAGAAAATTATGAAAAAAGCATCAAATATTTTATACATATTAGGTAACCTTCTAGTTACAATTGAAATGATAATATTTGTAAGTTTCGCAATCTATTATGCTGCTAAAACACGTGTAGCTGAAATTCCTTCAAATACATTATTAAGTCGCTCTTATTCTTCTTTAGATGAATATAAAGATGCAGCTAAAGTTTTATCATTTTCATATTCTATTGCTTTTGCATTATTATTAATTATATTTTTAATGTCACTTGGTGTACAAGTGTCAGTAAGAAGAAATCCTGGATATTATGGAATTCATGCGATTTTAATTATCATAGGAATTATATCTTTAAATCCTTTATTTATAGTAGGAGGAATTCTTGGAGTCAAATGGACTGCAGAATTCAATAAAGATAATATAAATTTAGAAATGAATTAAATATATATAGAATAGAGGCTGTTAGAAAACAGCCTCTATTTTTTAATTATTATCAATTCTTAATTCAAGGTTAACTAATAAATCAGGTAAATCTACGTCTACATTACTTAAAGCGTTGTATTCATTTTTTGTAATAGAAACACCCTTTTGAATTAATGTATCATAATCTTCCATTTTATATACAACCCAGAAATCTAGTACGTCATCGTTCTTATTCTCATCCTTTGATAATTGACCTTCTACTTTATAATTATCTTCATTTTCAAAGAATGTATGAGTTATTATTTTTGAATTTGATATATAATCACAAAAATAATATTTATCAGAAACATCAGGAGCTTGAGGTTCACTATTAATCCCTTCACCTTGATTAATGCGTAAAACTCTAAAAGACATAGTCTTTAAAACATTAAGCATTTCTGTATTTTGTGAATAATCATACTCTCTAAATGTAAAAGATACATAGTTAGCACCATCTGAGTGATTTATGATACTTAGTTTAATTGTTTTAGCCTGTGTTGGATAAAATGTTCCTAAATCATACTGAAGAACTTGGCTAGCTTCAGGTTCAGTAGACAAAGCGTATTGCTTTCCTATATATGTGAAAGCCCTATTTTCTTTATAATACTCAGTTTTGTCTAAAGGATAACCAGTTTGAATTTCAGCAATTTCATTTTGACTATATTCACTTAGCATATCAGGTACTCCATTATTATTTGAATCAATTCCTTGATATAAATAAATTTCGGAGTCAATTTTTGTAAGTTTTAAATCTAAATTATTAACATTATCATTAAATATAGTCCAAGCAAAAACTGATGTCATAATTATTGTTAATGTTAATACCATTAATGTAATAAGGTTTATAATTCTAAAACTTTTATATTTCATAATTTAACCTCCTTACGCAATAATTCTAATAGATCCAATACGAACAGATAGTTCACTTAAAGCGTTAGTTGGAACATTAGTAAGACTTGTTTGATATTGGCTTAAATTACATTGAATACAAAATTTAGCATTGTAATAATCATAATTAGAACCAGCAAGTTTAACAGTATTAACACCATCAAAATTACCACTCTTAACATTTACACGCTCTTTTTTAGTATCAGCTAATGTATCACCATTATAATCAAGTAACCAATTCCAAGAAGCTTGTTCAATATTTGAATATGCTGAACTAGTAGCTCTAAATACACCTAAAGCTGAATGTGTATATGTATTGTTATTTACACGTTCTTCAAACAAACCATTTGAATCATCTAAATTAGTTAAAATAATATAATAATCTTTTCCTAAAAGATCATTATCTACTCTATACCATAATGAAACTTCAATTGTTTCATTAGGATATATAGCAGTCAAATTCAAAGGTGATTTTTCATTATCTACTGTAACAAAACTACCATTACTATATTCATAATAATAATTATCATTATCTTTTTTATATGTAGTCTCAATTACAACAGAACCAAAATATCTAGTTATCTTAATCTCATCATAGAAATATACATTTGAATTATTAGTATCAACATTAATACCAGTACCTTTAGAATCTTTATTAACTGCAAACCATGCAAATACACATGTAATAATAGAAATTAAAGTAAGCACTAACATGAAGATATTAGCTATGATTCTATAATTAGTCTTAATTAGCTTCATCATCTTGCATACCTCTCAATCTCAAAAGTTACTACTAAATTTACAAATGTTGAGTTACTAAATGCGATATGATATGTAACCTTATACGCCATTGCAGTTTGTGGAGTCATATGTTCATAATAGAATCCAATATCATCTACAGTTGGAGTAGCAACCTCTGTATAATTAGTTCCATTTTTGATGTAATAAGTCTTAGATTGATTAATTTCAGTATCTTTAGTTAAGCTATAATCTACGTAATTCCAAGTTAATGTTGTATTAGCTTGATCAACACTTAAAGTACCAGAGCCTGTTTGATATGAATAAGATTTTTCAAGTCTATAATCAAGAGGATTAGTTGAGAATGTTTCATATAATTTAGTTATATCTGCACCTTCAATTAATTTATTTTGGTGAATTATATTCTTTAATCTAGTGTAATCATTAACAGTATATTGTTTTTCAAATAATAAAGGATCACTACCTGTAGTTGATGTATAAACTTTAACACCACTATCAGTTAAATTACCAAATGTTGAGAAATTGGCAATACCAGTATTACCATAGAAATTATTTAAATTATTGTTAGATGATACACTTTGTGAATGTAGATAAGCACTTGTTAACCAAGTCATATCATTCATGAATTCAAACGAATAAATATTACAACCGCTTAAATCAAGTTTCTTTAGTTTTTTTAAATTAATGAATCTAGATATCGAATCATTATCTACTGGTTCATTATTTACAAATCCATCAGTAATACTTGTATTATTCGCAAGGATAAGTGTTTCAAGGCTATTCATCTTTGAAATTTCACGACATGTATTGATAGCTTGAGAACCATTAGTAAGTTTACCTGTTAAATCTAAATATGTAGTACCAACCAAATATTTTAATCCAGTAAAATCATTTATTGTACTTAATGATGAATCATTAATGACATCAACATGAATATCTTGAGATAGCCAATCAATTAATACATATTTTCCACTTAATGAATCACTTAAAGCGCTAGTATAATCACCAATAGTATATGTTAATTTATTATTGTTAAGATCGGCATCAGTTGTAAAATTATCATAAATCCATTTATAGAATGATTCATCAGTAACATCAGTATTTAAATGAAGAACACCAACTAATGTAATCTTAGAAACGATTTGTTCATCATCAGTTGTTTTATATGTAGTCCATCCACTAGCAGTAGGACTAAATTTATAATTATATACAAGACCAATCTTTTGATTATAATTCTTTGAAGCACTGATATCATAATCAAAAACCCATTTAGCATCATTATATGAAAGAATATTTAAAATACTTGCTTGATCATATAAAGCGTTAAAGGCTTCTTTATAGCTAGTACCTTCAGTAAATGTAAATGTATTTCTAATAGCCTTATTATAATATAAGCTTACTTTAAACATATTTGTTGAACTAGGATTTACTGTACTAAAGGCTTTGTTAGCAAGTTTATCATAATCATCTGGAATAATTACAAAATCATATAAGATAACAGGCCCATTGCTTGAATAAGCAAATGGTAATTCAAATGTCTTTGTAATATAGTTATTATAAGTCGATTTTATATATTCATCATAATATGTATAATATGGCAAGAATGAACTAGCTTGGTCTCCTGCTTCAGTAATTATTTTAATATTCATTTGAATATTAACATTTTTACCCTTAATAGTCGCATTTACTCCAAGCATTACATCTTGAACATAAGCTTCAGGGACTTTTCCTGAAATAACATGTAATTCATTATTATCAATACCATATAGATTATGAATATCATTAACAAGTTCATAACTAATTGATGTTATATTAGGATATTTTATTTGTTCGTCTGCTGTTAATGTTGTTTTTAATAGAACTGAATTATATATATTATTTAATTCATCAGTCTTTGTAATATTAATAGTTCCACCATACCATTCATTTAATAAATCACGAACAATAGATGTTTCTGAATTAACTATTAAATTTTCACTCTTCATGTGAATATTAAATTCTCTTGAAATATTATTTTTACTAATAACTATATGTAAGGCTGTAGTTTCACTTGTCGGAGAGAAAATAGATAATCCATTTTCTTGTCTAACATTTGATTCACCTAAAGTATAATAATATGTTCCATTACCCCATAAATCTACAGATCCTGGTTCATTAGCACTAGAATCTTTATAAGGATAATATTCAAATGTGCAACCAAGTGCATCACTAGGTAATGATATTTCTTTATTAAATGAATATAATTGTTCAGTTGAATTATAATGATATTCAATTCTAGATAATAGTGCTGTATAAGCACCATTAATAATATCTTCAGTACCTACTAATGCGTGAATCAAGAAATCACATGTTGCAATTAGTTCTTCATCTCTATAAACACTTGCAGTAAGTGTTAAATCAG
>JAEELC010000089.1 GCA_016288675.1 Acholeplasmatales bacterium
AGACAATTTTAAACAACCTGTAAGTAACATTATATCCTTTAATTCTTCAGTAAGCTTTCTTGTTAGAAGCTCTACACCATCTTGCCCTGCTCCATAAATTGAAACCACATATGGACGAGCGATAATTACACCATCAGCACCTAGGGCTAGTGCTTTAAATATATCTGCTCCACTTCTTATTCCACCATCAACGTAAATTTTAAGTTTTCCTTTTAAGGCTTTAGCTATTTCTGGTAAAACAGTACAAGTAGAAGGAGTACTATCTAAAACTCTACCACCATGATTAGATACTACAATAGCACTTGCACCTGCTTCATAAGCCTTAAGTGCACTAGATACACTCATAATACCTTTGATTATGAATGGTGTTTTAGCATAATCAATTATTTCTTTAAGTTCAGATACTGTTTTACTTCCAGCTGGTGGATTTTGATTTTTTAAAAATGGTAGACCTGCTGCATCTATATCCATTGCAATAGCGTATGGAGATGCTTTTTTTACTAAGTCTAGCTTCTTAAAAACTGTTTCTTTATCCCAAGGCTTTATTGTAGGAACACCTTTTCCTGATAAAGTACTTATAACATCACAAGCTCCTTTTATTACTGAAGGGTCTTTTCCATCACCACAAAAGCCTATAATATTAGCTTTTTCTGCCCCATTAAGCATTTGATTATTATATTCTAAATCTGTATAAAGATCCCCATAGTGACTTTTAACAGCTCCAACAGGGCCTATCATTATTGGAGTACTCATTTTATGTCCGAAAAAATCGAAAGTTGTATCTACATTTTTTACATCAGTTATTGCATCAGGTATAATTCTATAATTTTGCCAAGCTTTATAATTTCTTATAGCGTTGTCTCCTGTACCTTTTGCACCTGGCCCAGGAATTTGATTTTTACAAGTTAGTCCATTGCAAATATTACAAGCTTTACAATATGGACCTATATTCTTTTTTGCATTTTCAAGCATTTCTTGGTAAGTCATAATTAGCAAAAAAGAGGAATTATTCCTCTTTCTCCTTTCCTTCTTGTTGAGTTAAATTAGCATCCTCGTTAACATATTTTAAGATATTTAAAAGGTATAAAATACGTTTAGAAATAGTTGCGTAAGCATTAGCTTTAGCAGCTAAGCTTAAGGCTAAATCTGTTAAATCCTTAGTATCATTTTCTTTACAACTGATTAAATTCTCATTTGTTAAATTAACAGCTTCTTTAATAGCTGCTCTATTTATACTTAAATATTTATTATATTCTTCTCTATAATTTTTTTGACTATATTCTGTATCAAATACTTGCTTGATTTCTGGTAAAGCAAGTACTTGCTTTAAATAAATAAGCTCAGTTAAAAGCGAAACTTGTTCTTTATTATATCTTTTTACCTTTGGTGCTGGTACAATTTTACCTTTAACATAGTTATTTACCATAGAAGAAGTAATTTGCTTATCTTCAGAGTTTTTTTGTAAAATATGAGCCTCTCTATCTAAATATGAAACCATTTGTTCCATATATAAATCAATATCTGGTAATCTATCATAATCAGCAAGCTTTAAATTATCTAATTCATCTAACCAATTTAATAATGCTTTATTGACATTTATAACCATTATACTATCCTCCTGTATTCTTATTTTAATTATAGCATTATTAGAATAATGATTACAATAAGTAATAATAAAAAAATGTAATTCTAGTTTTGTAAACGATGTTAGCGATTATTGTCAATTCCCTTGATTAACGCTTACATTTAATTTATAATAATAAATGTTAAGAGGTGTCTTTATGATATTAGAAGGAAAGAACATTAACTACGGCTTAGTTTTTGGTATTATTGCGATTGTTGCAGTATTAATTGCCATAGTTATTTGTATTGTATTAACTAAAAAAGGCAAGGGTAAGTTTGTTGTTGATGAACAATTAATTTCTAACCTAGTTTCATTTCTTGGCGGAAGTGATAATATTAAATCATACACTAAGGATAATGGAAGAGTGAAGTTTGAAGTTAATGATTTAAATAATGTTGATCTAGAGTCTTTAAAGACTATTTCTAAAAACGGTGTATTTGTTACTGGAAATCTAGTTAAGACGCTATTTAAATATGATTCAGAAGTTGTTATTAAAATGCTCGATAAGAGCTTAAAATAAAAGGAGGATTAGTATGATTGAAAAGAGTTTTAAAATTACTGCAGAAACTGGTATTCATGCACAAAGTGCAGTTTATTTAGTTAATGAGGCAATTAAGTATAGCTCTAACGTTATACTTGAGGTTGAAGGAAAGAAGATTAACATGAAATCTATCATGGGCGTTATGAGTCTTGGCGTATATCAAGGTGCAGTTATCACTTTACATGTAGATGGTAGTGATGAAACACAAGCTTTGGCAGGCATTGAAAATCAAATTTACAATCTTAAATTAGGAAAAGAATACTAATGAAGCATTTGATTGACTATATAAAGGGTTTCCTTGTTGGTCTTGCAAATGTAGTAGCCGGTTTATCAGGAGGTACTGTCGCAGTCATTTTAAATGTCTACGACGATATGTTAGACTTATGTTCTAACGTAATTACTCATTTATTTTCTCAAATTAAAAAGCATTATCGCTTAATTATAGGTATCTTATTAGGTCTTATAATTGGAGCATTCGCTTTAAAGAAATTATATGAAGTAATACCGCTTCCGATAACTGGCTTTTTTGCAGGTTTAGTCTTCTTTAGTTTATTGCCTCTTGCCAAAGGCTTAAGCTTTAAGAAGAATAATACTAGCCATTTAATTGAACTAGTTATTCCTTTTATATTACTAATTGCGTTGCCATTAATGTCAGCTGGTGCAGAACGTAGCTTATCACTTGGTGTAGCAAATGCATTTATAGCATTTGGATTAGGTATTATAGCAGCTTTAGCTATGGTATTACCTGGTGTTTCTGGTTCTATGGTATTATTAGTACTTGGATACTATACTCCAGTATTAACAATGATTACGGATTTAATGAAATTTAACAATTTTAAAGCAAATTTAGTTATGACTATAATATTTGCATTAGGTGCAATATTTGGTCTTGTTGTCGGTAGTAAAGCTATAAAAAAATTAATGTCTAAAGCTCCAATGGCTATGAATTTTATTATTTATGGTTTAATTGCAGGCTCAACTATTGGTATGCTTATTACTGGGGTTCAAAATAATAATGCCTTAATTAGCAAAATGGGTTGGAGCTTAAGCTCTTATCAAAATATATTAATGCATGTATTTGGAGTATTATTGTTTATTTTGGGTGTAGTAATTGGTTATTTTGTAGAAAAAATATCTACAAGAAAGGCAAATAATATGGATTTAAATAATTTAAATATTAAAGATTTTGAAGCTTTAAGTGAAAAATATTTTGATTCTTTTAAGAATACTTTAAAAGAATTAGTAAAGTTCCCTTCAGTACTTGATGAATACAAAGAAGGAAGCAATGAACCATTTGGTAAAGCTAATAGAGAAGCATTAGAATATATGCTTAATGTTGGTAAGAAGGATGGATTCGAAACTTTAAATTGTGATAATTACGCTGGTCACATTCAATTTGGTAATGGAGAAGAAACATTAGGCTTACTTGCACATTTAGATGTTGTACCTGTTACTGGTCAAAAGTGGGATAATGATCCATTTACTGTAGTTGAAAAAGATGGTAAGCTTATTGGTCGTGGTGTTAATGATGATAAAGGTCCATTATTAGCTTCTTATTATGCTATTAAGATATTAGCAGATTTAGGATTTAAACCAAATAAAGCTGTTAAGCTTATTATGGGTTGTGATGAAGAATCAGGTTCTCGTTGTCTTGAACATTATTTCAAGTACAATCCAATGCCAACAATTGGTTTTTCACCAGATGCTTGCTTCCCATGCATTAATGGTGAAAAGGCTCACGCTAATTTTGATATTGTAGGAAATGATGATGAAAAGTCTATCATTGAAACATTTGTTTGTGGTGAACGTTATAACATTGTTCCTGCAGAAGCTCATATGACTTTAACTAAGGATTTAAAGAATGAATATTTAGAATTCTTAAAGAAGAATAACTACAATGGTGAAGTTATTGATAATACATACTATGCTTATGGTGTAGGTGCACATGCAATGACTCCTGAAAAAGGATTTAATGCTGCATTTGTTTTATTTAGCTTCTTAGATTCTGTTGTAAGTACTCCTCTAACTAGCTTTGTAACTAAATATATTTCATTTGATCCATTTGGACAAAAGCTTTCTATCAATAAAGAATATAGTGAATTAGGTAAATTAACTGAAAATATGGGTCTTGTACGTATTGAAAATGGTACTGTAAGACTTGGATTTGATATGAGAGTTCCTAGTGATGAAATGGAATCTTTAATTAAGACTAATGTGTGTGAAGCTTTAAAAGGAACTCTTTTAAAAATCAAAGATTTTGATTTTACAAAAGTTCATTATGTACCTAAGGATTCATTCTTAGTACAAGCTTTAGTAAAGAGCTATCAAGAAGCTACTGGCGATTATTCACATGGTGCTTATTCTATTGGTGGAGGAACTTATGCTAAGTTTATGCCATCAGCTGTAGCTTTTGGTCCACAATTTATCGGTAGAGAAGATGTAGACCATCAAGCTAATGAATATATTTATGAAAGTGACTATAAGAAGATTATTGCGATTTATGCAAAATCTATTTATGATTTGACAAGATAATGAGATTACGTAAGGTTAAAAATGCATTTGAGGATTTATCAAAGGACACTAAGTACTTTGTTTCAAATCCTAAAGATTATAAGGGTAAATGGAATAGTTTAGTATTTAAAAATAATAATCCAATTCATATTGAAGTTGGATGCGGTAAGGGTCAATTTATGATGGGACTTGCTCAACATTTCCCTAACATTAACTTTATCGCAATTGAAAAGTTTGATTCTGTCTTAATTAGAACACTTGAAAAAGCTTTAACTTATGACATTCCAAACTTACGTTTAGTATTACTAGATGCTAATATGCTACAAGAAGTATTTGCACCAAGTGAAGTTAAGCGTATTTATTTAAACTTCTCAGATCCATGGCCAAAGAAGAGACACGCAAAACGTAGACTTACTAGCTATATATATCTAGATGTTTATAAACAAATTTTACCAATTGATGGTGAAATTTTCCAAAAAACTGATAACCGTCATTTATTTGAATCAAGCCTTGAATCATTCTCTCAAAATGGATGGTATTTATCTAATATTTCTCTAGACCTTCATAAAGAAGATGTATTTAACATCATGACTGAATATGAAGAAAAATGGAGTCCTAAAGGTCCTATTTACCGTCTAGAAGCTAGACAAATTAAAGGAAATCCAAATGATACTAAAGTAGAAGATGATGATGCTGAATAAGCATCATCATCTTCTTTTTTTCACATTGATTTCACATTGAAAATGTCATATAATATTTATAAAAAGAGAGGTTAATTATATGAGAATGTTAATTGCGCACAGAAGTGATGAGGTTATTGAAAGATTTATAGCATATAGTGAACAAAGCTTCCAAATTGATTATGCGAAGAATGGCATTGATGTTTTAAGCTTATGCAAACAAAATTCTTATGATGTTTTAGTTTTAGAAGATAATTTGCCACAAATTGATGGAGTTAGCTTAATTTCTGATATTAGAAAAATCAAGACTAATGTCTATATCGCTATACTAAGCTCTAAATTTGATGATTTTTCTATTAAATTTGCTTATTCGCATGGAGCTAATGATTATTTAGGTGATACATTTAATCCTGAGATGATTATTATGAAATTTAAGAATTTATCTTTATTAACTCAAAGCTCTAAGCTTGAGGTTGGAGAAATAATGCTTGATTATGAAGGTAGATTACTTTTTGTTAATGGAGAGAAAAAGGTTTTAACTTTAAAAGAATTTGAACTATTATCATATTTGATTAAACATCGTGGCAAAGCTATTTCTCGTGAACAAATATTTATGGACGTATGGGATTATAAGAACGCTTCTAGTGATGATAGAACTATTGATACACATATAAAGATGCTAAGAAATGAATTAGGACAATATAAGAATTATATTGAAACTTATAGAGGATTTGGCTATAAATTTGAGGTAAAGTAATGGCTAGATATTTTTTAGTTGGTGGAAAAGATGATGATTTAAAAAGTAATTATCTTGAAAGAGTATTACTTTTATTAAGTGGTAAAAAAGAACCTAAATTATTATATTTTCCAACTGCAATGAAAGATAATATAAGAAGTATTAATCACTTTATTAATACATTTGCTGGTTTAAATGTTTCAATTAATGTTGTAACCCTTTATGATAAAAAATATACATATGAAGAATTGAATCATTTATTTGAAATCTCCGATATTATTTATTTTGGTGGCGGAAATACAGATAGACTTAGGGAAAAATTAGAAGAATTTAATATTGATAAATTACTAATTAAATATAATAATACGGATAAGATTTATGCTGGTATTTCTGCTGGAGCTATCATTTTATGTAATAGCGGAATGGGTGATTCTTATTCTTATACAGATAATTTTAAAACATTTCAATTTAGAATGGTAAAAGGATTTGGTCTTTTAAATTTTTCTATTTGCCCTCATTATCAAAAAGAAGATTTATATGTTTTTAATGATGCTGCGTCTAATTTGGAATTATCTTATGCACTTGAAGATGATACTGCAATTTATATAAATAAGCATGTAAATGTGTTTAAAGATAACAAGAAACATTCAGTTTATGAATTTAAATATTCCTTGTTAAAACCTATGTATCCGTATTATAATAGTGATGTAGAAACAAAACTTGAAAAGATTTAGACGGGTTGTTAAAGGGATATCTTAATTTTTTTATTTAAGGAGATATTATATTATGTTAATGACAGATATTATTGAAAGAAAAAGAGATGGATATAAATTATCCAAAGAAGAAATTGAATTCTTTGTAAAGGGATACACTGAAGGTTCAATTCCTGACTATCAAGCTAGTGCATTATGCATGGCTATTTATTTAAAAGGCATGGATGATGAAGAAGCTACTGCATTAGCTATTGCTATGCGTGATTCTGGTGATAAGATGGACTTATCTAGCATTCCAGGCAAGAAAGTTGACAAGCATTCTACTGGTGGTGTTGGTGATAAGACAAGCTTAGTTCTTGCTCCACTTGTTGCTTCATTTGGATTAAAGTTTGCTAAAATGTCTGGTCGTGGTTTAGGTCACACTGGTGGTACTTTAGATAAGCTTGAATCTATTAATGGTTATAATATTGGAATTGCTCCAGAAGCTTTTGTTAACCAAGTTAAGAACGTTGGTATGGCTATTGTTGGACAAACTGGTAACTTAACTCCAGCAGATAAGAAATTATATGCTTTACGTGATGTTACTGCTACAGTTTCATCAATTCCTCTAATTGCTTCTTCAATTATGTCAAAGAAGCTTGCTGCTGGTGCGGATATTATTGTTTTAGACGTTAAAGTTGGTGCTGGTGCATTCATGAAGACTTTAGATGATGCAAGACATCTTGCTCGTTTAATGGTTCAAATTGGTTCTAACTGTGGTAGAAATATGACAGCAGTATTAACTAATATGGAAGAACCTCTTGGACTTGCAGTTGGTAATGCTTTAGAAGTAATTGAAGCAATTAACACATTAAAGGGACATGGTCCAAAAGATTTATTAGACCTATGCCTTGAAATTGGTTCATATCAATTAACAGATGCAGGTATTTTTGCTACTCGTGAAGAAGCTAAGGCTGCTATGAGAGAAAATATCGCAAATGGTAAAGCGTTAGCTAAATTCAAAGAATTTGTAGCTGCTCAAGGTGGAGATGCTTCATTTGCTGATGATACAACTAAGTTTGCACAAGCTAAGGAAATTTTAGAAGTTAAGGCTGATAAGGCTGGATATGTTTCACATATCGACGCTCTTGCTATCGGTCATGCTGGTATGCTACTTGGTGCTGGTCGTGAAACTATGGCTGATGTTATTGATCCAGCTGTAGGTATTGTTTTAAATAAGAAGGTTGGAGATAAGGTAGAAAAGGGAGAAGCTCTTTGCTACGTTTACACTAACGGAAAGAATACTAAGGAATCTATGGAACGTGCATTTAACGCATTTAAGATTTCTAGTGAACATACTGAACCACAATTAATTTTAGATGTAATTAGATAATGAGAATATTAACATATGATGAAGCTCTTAAAAAAGCTGATAATCCTAGTTGGTTTGAAAACTTTTATAAGAGAGAAGAAATTTGTAGTGATGAACAAGTAAAAGAAATTAATGACAGATTAAAAAAATTTAAAATTAATCCTTTACTTGATTATTTCAAAATTAAAGAAGATTTTATGCTTCAAGAATTCTATTATG
>JAEELC010000090.1 GCA_016288675.1 Acholeplasmatales bacterium
CCATCGATACCATCTTTACCGTTTAAACCGTCTTTTCCATCGATACCGTCTCTACCGTTTAAACCGTCTTTTCCATCGATACCGTCTCTACCGTTTACACCATCTTTTCCATCGATACCATCTTTACCATTTACAACATTAAATGTTGAAGTATTTCCATTAGATAAAGTAATTGTATAAACATCTACATTATCTTCACTTTTAGTTTTTTCAATTGAAGTAATTGATACACCATCAGTACCATCCTTACCTTTAATAGAATCTACCCATTCTTCATAAGTTTGAGTACCACCATTAGCCTCGTAAAGAGCGTAAATTCCTTGTAATTTAGCCTTTAATTCTACATTTTCGGATTCTGTTTGAGCGTTACTTTTAACTGGGTCAACTGCATTTTCACATGAAGTAAGTGTAGCAGTTCCACATAATGCTAAAAGTCCTAATGCTATAATTTTCTTTTTCATCTTATCCTCCCATACTTAAACATTAACAAAAAAATTGTGACTTTCTCAAAGAAGTCAAATACTTTCATATCTCCCAAAGAAATGTACACAATCAAATTGCATCCAATCTAATTCTAGCCCTATTATTGTAATGTGTCAATGTATAAAAAATGAAAAGAAAAAAAAGAACTCGCTTGAGAATAACGAGTTCTTCTTTTTTTTATTAATAATCCAAAATGAATTAGTAAATAATACTGTAAACTAACGCTTAGAGAATTGTGAAGACTTACGAGCTTTCTTAAGACCGTATTTCTTACGTTCCTTAGCACGTGAATCACGAGTTACGAATCCAGCTGGCTTTAATGTCTTACGGTAGTCAGCATTAACTTCCATTAATGCACGAGTGATACCTAAACGGATAGCACCAGCTTGACCAGTGATACCACCACCATAAACGTTAACTTCAACGTCAAATTGGTTAGTAGTTTCAGTAACACCAAATGGTTGCATTACGTCTAAACGTAATAAAGCTGAAGAAATATATTCTTCAAATTCACGACCATTGATAATGAACTTACCACTACCAGCAGTTAAAATAACACGAGCAACAGAATTCTTACGACGTCCTGTACCGAAATATTGAACTTTATTTGCCATAATCTATATATCCTCCTATTACTTTAACTTGTACTCAACTGGCTTTTGAGCTTGATGGTTGTGTTCGCTACCAGCATAAACATATAAATGCTTTCTTTGAGCATCACCTAATGGGTTGTGTGGAATCATACCTGAAACAGCTTGTTCAACCATACGAGTTGGATGAAGACCCATTAATGTTTCAGCGTTTAATGTTCTTAAACCACCAGAGTAAGCTGAGTGATAACGATATAACTTATCTTGCCACTTGTTACCAGTTAATTTAATCTTTGATGCGTTGATAACGATAACATTATCACCACAGTCAACGTGAGGAGTAAATGTTGGTTTACCCTTACCTCTTAATAATGCAGCTACTTGAGTTGCTAGGTGTCCTAATGTAACACCTTCTGCGTCTACGACGTACCATACTTTGTTTACAGTTTGTTTATTTGCCATAAAAGTATTCATTTTAAAATCCTCCTTAAAGATTTAATATAATCTAATTTAATAATAATATAAATTGACTATGTGGATTTATTATTAAAATGTACCTTTTATATGTTATTACATTTATTTACAAATGTCAATAAAATTCTTATTTATTTGATTTATTCTTTGTAAACTAAAAATACATAATTATTTTAAAGAAAAAGGATGAAGACTATTTATCTTCATCCTTATCAGCCATTTCTTTTTTTAATTCTTCAAGTAATTCTTTTTTCAATTCTTCTTTCTCTTTATCATTAAGTTCTTGTCTATTTTCATTCTTATTAGATTTAATAGTTTTAAATATAGTTAAACCTTCAGATAAAAATATAAAAGCTGTAGTTAGAAGTGCAAGTACAAAAATAACAGATCTAGAAAGTGTAGAATTAATAGAAAATGCACTAACAGTTTTAACATATTTACCAATATAATTATCACTAGTTACATAATATGTATCACCATTAGAATAAGTGTCATAAGTAAGGTTATTATCACCCTTCATTATAAACTTATTGTCTTCTACTTCTTGATAAATTCTATGAATTACATAAATATTATGCTCAGTATTTTTATATACTATAATATCTCCTGCATTAGCATCTTTAATATCGCATTTTTTAAACATTATAGTAGAACCTTTAGAAATAGTAGGCTCCATAGATTCAGTTGGTACGTAGGAAATAGAATATCCAAAGAATGAAGAAATAGTATTATTTTTAGTAGCAACTACGTTTGCAACAACAAAATATGTAAGGATACTTACTATTAAAAGTAAGATTACTGTAATAATTCCCTTAATAGTTTTCTTCATTATTTAACCTTCTTAACAGATATAGTTTTCTTCCCTACTAAAGTCTTCTTACCAACTAATACCTTAGTAGCACCAACAACTTTTTTCTTACTCTTTAATTCATGAGCAATTAATTCTTCTTTTGATAATGTTCTACGGCTTACAAGCTTACGGCTCTTACCAACAACTTTAAGCTTTTTCTTCTTATGTAAATGCTTAAATTTCTTTTGATAAATATCAAAGAATTCAGGGATACCAAATAAGTCATCTAATGTAGTCTTATCATTATCAATAGTAATATGATTCTTATGGCGCTTAATAGGCTCTTTTCTAGCCTTAGACTTAAATGCTTCACAAATTTCTTGCATCTCTTGTCTAATACGAGCTTCACGTAAGATTTGTTCAGCCATAATTTCATTATATGTCTTATATGGATAATTTAAATGATCGCGAGTTTGAACCATCTTAAAGTCATAAGAGTAGTCATCAAGTACAAGTATATCATCATCATATGGATCATATATTTCAATATAACGAGGCTTATTCTTAATCTTTGGAGCTTTATATTTAGAATGGAATCCACGAAGTTTCATCTTGCTAGCACGTAATCGTGCAATTTCAAGTAACTTATCTCTATTACGTTCTGCAGCAAGAGCTTGAGCTTGTTGAAGCTCTTCTGCTTCTTTACGAGCAGACGCAAGCTCATCACGCATATCAATAGTTTCTTGTTCACGTTGACGTGCTTCAAGTTCCTCTTCATCCTTCTTCAATTGCTCTTCTAGTTCTTTTAAGTGTTCAAGTGCACGTAACTCTTCATCGCGTGTCTTTTCTAAATCTTTTTCTTTTTCTTCCCTTAATAGCTTTAAGAGCTCATAACGCTTTTCTTCAAGAGCTATATTATCTTCAGTTGTATTAGTTAAAATATCTAAATCATTATCCTTATAACCAAATAAATTTGGAGTGATTTGATTAACAATATTTAAAAGTTCTTTAAAAGTATTTCTAGCACTTAGTTCTCTATTATTTTCATATAAAGTATTTTGATTATCTAAGGTTTGATTAAAATATTCTAAAGTACGCGATAAGAATAATTCACTAGGCTCATAACTAGAATCATCAACAATACCAGGCTTTAAATCAAAGCTGTGTTCAATTTCAAACTCAGGTTGTTCAGGAGCTTCTAATAAAGTAGTAGACTCAATAGTATCATTCTCGTTAGCTTTTCTATAATATAATAATTCAGATAATAATGCGTTAGCAGCATTTGTAAAATCCTTACTAACCATTTCATTATCATTTTGATAATCAGTTTCAGTAATTTCTACACCATATGGTTCACGAGAATAACGTTCCATGAAAATCCAAGTGTTATAAACAATCTTAAATTCCGCATTATGTAGAATAATATTAGTTTTTAATAAAGGTGAATGGACAGGCTTACATTTAGCAATAGCGCGTAAGAAAGGAGTACCACGTAAACCTTCAAATGCTTGCTTTAAAGCTTGAGTTCTTTGTTTAATTCTTTCACTTTTTTCAGTTTCTTCTAATAGTTTTTTCTTTAAGCGAACATTAAGACTTATTTCAGCCTCGCCATCAGTTAAAGTAATATTATTGTTGTATTTAATATAATCAGTTCTAGTAGATTCAATATTTTCGCTTAATACATCCATTCTCTTATATAAGAAGCGAATAATATTATCAACAAGAGTTTTAAAAACTCTATTTTCATAAATTTCTAAATCTTCTTCAGCAAATGAAGTAAGTAATTTATCAGGAATAACAAAACCATCATCTTTAACTTCACGAATAAATTGAGTGTGGCTAGCAAGGTGCCCTATAGTTTCACTATTAATCTTACGTGCTTTTTCTACAGATACTATATCATTTTCATATTTAATACTTCTTTTAGGATCTTTAGTAATTTTAGAAAAAGCAGGATAAGCAGCTTCTAAAACATTTAAGAATTCATCATCAAATGTTTTAGATTCAACAACTGTTTTATTATCTAAAGAAAGTACTCCTTTTTCTAATGACTCAAAAGATTTATTAGTATATTTCTTATTTAAAGCTTCTAACGACTCATTAAAAGAAGAATAAAAAGAGGCTACGTTAGAATCAATAAGTTCATTTGATGTAGGTTCTATAACATCATTTTCATTCTTTTTGATTTTATTCATAGTCTCTTTCACTTCTTTTCTTTTTTAAAATTAAATCATTTTCTTTAAGTCTAGAATATAAGCTTGAGATACCTTGAAGGCACCAACACCAAATAATTCATCTAGCTTATTGTATAATTCATCTAGTTCATTTTGTAAGAATGTTAAGTTTAAAGCTTCAAACTTTCTTAAAATCTTATTACATAGCATGTAATCAAGACCATCAAGTTCAGAATAACCACAAGCCATATAAACAGGAACGAATAAATTAATTTGTTTCTTAATACGGTTACCGAATGCAATCTTGAACTTTTCTTGAATGAAATCATCTAAGATTTTAAATGATTCATTAGTAGAGTTTGAAATAGTTCTTTCAGCTTGAGCCTTCTTAAATAATTCATCTAGATATTCAAATGTTAAGTTAACATTTTCAGTAAATGGAGCGTCAATATAGTCGGCTTTTTGGTTAATAACAATAGGAAGAGCACGGTCATAAACCTTGTCTGTAATTGTATAAGTAGAGTCGTCTTTATTGGCTGTACCAATGAAGTAAGTATTTTGATTTATTAATAGCTTACCATTAATTAATAATTTAGGGTCATCCTCACCAGCAGGAACAAGGTCGATCTTCCATTCACTCTTGTCTGGCATTTCCATTACTGACAAGAATTCAGCAAAATAATATTCAATACGGGCAAGGTTCATTTCGTCTAGTACGATAGTAGTAGGCTTATCTGAATAACCAGCAGCATATACTGCTTGTAAGAAGTCAGTTTCATTAAACTTCTTAGTAAATTCGTTTAAATAACCTAATAATTCAGTACGGTCACGCCATGAAGGTTGTACAGAAATAATTGATGCATCTCTATTAAAGAATTTACCCATAGCATAAGGTAAGGAAGTTTTACCTGTACCTGAAATACCTTCTAGGATAAGTACTTTAGAAGTACCCATACCAGCAAAATATCTAGCTACGATTTCTTTTGTATAGAATAAGTGTAATTGTGATGCTGCATATTTAATAAATCTATCAATTAAACCAGGTAAATCTAGCATATCTTCTGGTCTAATAACAGTATATTCAGGCTCACCTTGATATTGTTCATCAACGGCAATAAGCTTAGTAAAGCGTGATGTAGTTAAAACCTTCTTAGTCTTCTTCTTACCAACAACTTCACTTGTATCGATATGACGAGCTCTATTATCTACAACTCCACCACCAATTTGTGAAACACGTAATGCAAGAATCTTATTCTTTTCATCAATAAGTTCAATAACCTTTTGGTTTAAAATTGCAACTTCTTGAACAAGGTCATCTTTTTCAACTTCACGTTTTCTAAATCTTAAGTATCTACGTAACCATTGAATTAACCATAAGACAATTAATACAACAAGAGTAATATTAACAATTGTAACACCAACTAGGGCAATCCAGTCTAAAGCTGTCCATTCTGCATTATTCCATGCTGCAGCTTGTAAGCTAGCATAATAATTCTTTTGATCTGTATAGAATAGCTTTTTCCAAAAGCCAAATAAAAAATCAACAATAAGGCTTCTAATGTTTTTCCATAATTGGTTTAAAAAATCAATATAATATCTCGAAAAGGCTACCATATCAACACCCACTTTCCTATAACATAAAAGAGGAATAACATTCCTCTTTTCATGAATAACTATTCTTCATCTGAAGATTCTTCAGATTTTAAGTTTTTTCTCTCTTCCTTAAATGCTTTCTCGTTATTCATTTCTTCAAGAAGTTCTTTTCTTAAAGCTTCTTTCATTCTTTCTCTTTCAGCGTTCTTATTTGCTTCAATCTCATCTTTATGTACTTCTTCATACTTAGCAGTCTTATAAGCTTTTAAGTTTTTAATGAAGAAATAAATTTCAACACCAAGGAAAATAACCATTGGTAATACAACAATTAATAATCCCCATTTTGAAACAGTATTTTGAACATTACCACCATTTTTAATAGTAGATTTATAAATACCACGTAATTCTTCTGGATGTACTTCTTGTAAATTAGTACCAGAAGCTGTTTCATTAAAAATATAAGTTCTCTTTTCTACTGGAGCTTTATCGCCATCAGTAAATACAACACCATATTGATTTGCAAAATCATTATAGTCCTTATATCCCATAGTATTTGTGGCATATTTGTCACCCATTGTATAAAGTGTAGTTACATTATTATTATCATCATATAGAACATACACAACTCTGTGTGTGTTTAATTTCTTTGTTGTTGGTAGATTTGCATCATAGAATGTTACAATATCACCAATATGAATCTTATTAGCTTTCTTTTGACGGTTTGAATCAGTTACTGTACTAACAACAACCATATCACCAGTCTTAAACGAATTAGAATAAGAACCATCCATTGAATCCGATGCGACTGTTAAATATCCATTACCAAAAATATTTGGATAACCATCAGCTTTCTTACCAGCACGAATGTTAGCAATAGATGCAAATAAGATAAATATAATTAGAATATAAAAAAGCACGTTTAAAACGATCTTCATTATATTCTTTACTTTATTTTGAGTAGAAATTTTTTCTACATTATTTTCGACGTCATTTTGAGGCATACTTTTCACTCCTTTTAATTTATATACTACAAATTACCTTTTTACAATATAACTATATTGTATGGTTTTTTGACAAAATAATCAAGTTAAAGTGTACTAGTCACAAGTTGGATTGAAAAATCAATGGTTGAATGATTAATTGCGTTAAAGCAATCACTATCCCAACCTTCTAGCCAAAAGTAAACTTTTAACTTCACCATCGTTTTAGTAGTACATCCTAGAGAAGAAGGAAATACCTCTTGTGAATAAATAAGTTGATCTTCACCACGTTCTTTAACATCATCAGGAATAATTAATGAATTATAATTATCTTTCATAATACGATTATAATACTCTAACATCATGTTATAATCATTATTCATTCCACCAAAATTATATACGCCATTACGAATAGTAGGTGTATTAGATGAAAATGAATAGATTTTGGAACTATAAAGATCACTATCTTGTGGTTTGTACTTTTCTACTGGCTTGTATGTAACCACTCCCATACGAGCAGCATTTGTAGCATTAACAGTTATTTGATTTGGTAATAATCCTAAATTAGGATGATTAAACGGTCCAACTAATAAATCTACAGTTCTATCTGGACTTGTAGCCATTTGCTCTGTTGCAAAATAAAGTGGCGTACTACCAATAATATCTTCATATTTTTCATTATTAATTGAAACATATAAATCAAGAGAGAAAAATTCTTCTTTCTCTTCTTTTTCTGCATATTTATTAACTGTATGGAATCCATTTGTTAAATCTTTATAATCATTTGGAGAAACTGTCGTAAACTTCAAATTACTATAAATATTTTTAACATCTTTTTCTGATAAAGAAAATGCATTCTCATATCCTCTTTGTAAAAGGATAGCACGCATAACATCAGTTCCTTCTAAAGTATCTTTAAAAGATCCTTCTAACCCAGTTACTGATAATTCTAAACCCGACTCTTCTGATTGTTCATTTTTTGCACCACCGATACCGATGGTAAAATCACTAACGACAGCATTTTGTTGGGTAGAATACCATGCAAATGTAGTTGTTACTACAGTTATTACAAGTAGTATTGAAACAAACATTGAGAAATATATTTTTCTAACAAAGTATTTCATTGCATAGTATCCTCCCCATCAAAAATTTTGTCATAATTCATTATTAATTATTAATTGTTAATTATTAACCGTTGTTAGCTGTTTTCTTAGCTAATCTGAAGTTGAATTGACCAGCAGTAATTCCTTGACCACCAATAGCGTTGAAGCATTGAGCATCCCAACCATCAATGAAGAATGTGAATGTCATACCAAATGTAGCTGTTGAGCTTGAAACATCAGCAAGCTTAATTTCATTGTATGTTGCTGAAGCTTCATTAGCAGCTGGAGTATATAAAGCAGTTGCACCAAATGTGTAATTTGATGTTGGTCTTTCAAGTGGTGTTTCTAGATGCATAACATTGTTATAGTAAGTTAAAGCATCTGGACCAACAGCATTTGCATTAGTTTCTGCTAAATAACGATATGTGTTTTCAGTATAACCAACACCAGTAACATCAGCTACCTTCTTAACTTGCATATTTAATACATCAGCTAAAGAAACAGTAACTTGTTGACCGTTTTTAGCACTAGGATCTGTACCAGCATCTTGTAATAAAGTCATAGACTTAGATTGACTAAATGCCATATCACCTAGAGACATATATAATTCTCCACCTTGAGAAGGTAAATCTGATACATTAAAGTAAACTGTATATGTTAAGAATACACCAGTAGTGTCATTTTCACCATCTAATGTCTTATAACCAGTAGCAGTTCTTTGTACAGGCATCATTGTAACACCAGAAGTACCAAAGCTAATTGATGGACCCCATGATCCAGCAGTGCCAGTCTTAGATACCATTAAGTTACCTTCGTCAGCAGCTGTTACATCAGCATTAATACCAGTAGCAGTAGCGCTTTGGTTAGCTGTGAACCATGCATAAGTTGTTGTTGTTACAGTTACGGCTGCAACTCCCATTGTTACGGCACTAAGTGCCAATTTCTTAATTAAATTCTTTTTCATGATTTTTCTCCTTTATTTACGTAACAAACACTTTTGATTGGAGTGATCAACCAATTTTATTGCCAATAAGCGTAAGCATTGAATTCAGTTTCAAGTGAAGACTCGATACTACTTAATTCAAATTTGTTTCTAAAGGTAGTATCGTTATACCATCCTTTAAACTTTTTTCCGTATTTATTATACGGCAAATAATAATTTTTGGAAGTACCAATATCATAATAATTACGCGTTACGACTTCGTCACCATTATGATAATTGACTTTTTTAAGTGATTCGTATAATCCAGAACGATTTGTAGTGAATGATAACGATACATTTATTTGTTTACCTATAATAGCATCGAAACAATCTGCATCCCATCCTTCAATCCAAATCTTAAAAGTTACTTTCTTCACTTCAGCATATTTAGTAAATGAAATTAGCTTACCTGCTTCATAATAGTCAAAACTTTTAATAGTTCTAGGCACATTATCAATTGATAATGCATTTAATTGATTAGATTCTTTTTGCATGTTATTTACATATGTGAAACTTGCGTTCTTAGTAGAATCAAGTGCACTAGCATCTAAATACATCGAATCCTCGTATTTAGTACTATCTAGTTCACTTGCATAGGAACCAAGTCCTATCGAAGGTTCATATATTCGCGTTTCTTCATCATTTGTAGCACTAAATCTAACTGCATTAGCGGCATTTAATGTTAACTCATTAGAACCTTTACTAATTACTACTGGTTTACCTCTACCACTGTAAGTAGTTAAGGAATCAAATAAGTAAGCAACATTTGTAGGATCAGTACTTGTTCTAAAATCTGTACTAGTGATACTTGTTTTTTTAAGAGGAGAACCATCTCCATTAAACATATAATCACTAGATGAGAAGAATACTGGTAATTCAGCTTGACCCTCTTCTAAAGGATCAATACATTTGAAGTATAAATCAAATTCAGCATATATAGAGTCGCTTGCGTTAACTTCAACCAAATTTAATTTATCCCTATAAAATACATTTCCATCACTAGTTGTAACAGGCTTTAACAATATTTCTCTAAATTTAGTATCAACCGTTTTATTATCATATACAACAGTTCTATTATTGATATCAATAAAGTTACCAAATTCATCGAAAGTAAGATTTTCTTTCTTAGCAACAAGTGCACGCTTTATATCGTTTTGACTTATTGTATCTGAGAAAGTTGCATTATCAGCACTTATCTTTAATCCTTGTCCGATACTAACATTTATATTTAAGTCTGTAACATAAGTAGAAATGTTAATACTTAACCAGGAGTAAGTAAATGTAACTGCTGTTAAAGCTAGTGTTGTTATTGCTACAAATAGCATTACAAGCTTTCTAAAATTAGGTTTCATTATTCTTTATCACTCTCTGATACTAATGTGAATTCAAGGTTAAAGTTGATTTGCCCACCAAGAATTTGGTCTGTACAATCAGGATCCTCTCCTTCAATCCAAAGGATAAGAGTTACTTTAAGTACTTCTTGAGGTTCAAGCTGTTCAATATTTTTTGAGAATACTAATGTATCTGATTTAAAATATTCTTTGTTATCTGATCTATAAGTTGAAGGATATGCTTTATAATTCTTATCTTCTTTTTGGTAGATAGTACCGATATTATCGTTATCTCCTTCAAATTCCCATAACCAGCAACAGCTTGATACATTCTTTGTTTCTTGGCTTATCGATAATTGTTCTTTTAATGATACTGTTTCATCACCCATATTCTTTAAATAGAATGTGTATCCAATATATGATTTGTCTTCAGATACATATATACCATCTGTAGCACGAGCACGTTCATATTTAATGATTGGGTAAGGAATGTTTTTAGCTTGATACAAACTATCACAAATAAGTCTTGGGGAATATGTGTCAAATGTAGGATCGGTAGAGATGTAAATAGATTGGTTACTGGCCTTATCACTCATTGAGATAGTGAAGCATCCTACATTTTGACCATAATATGTAAGTAAAGCAATCATCGCAAATAGAAACATGAACACAATCATTAACGCTGTAACGATACGTTTACTAGTCCATATTTTCTTTACTGTAACTACACCGTAGTCTCTCCTCATAGGGCACACCTCCTTGTAATATATGTTGGTAAATAAAAAAGTTGCATATCAATATGATTGATGTGCAACTGGCTACCATACTTTAAAAGATCAGGCCCTATAGCTTTGCGTCTTCTAGATTTCTCTAGAGTTGCTTTTTTACATTTGCAACTGGCTGTCTATTTCTAGACCCTATAGCTTTGCGTCATAGAATTTCTTCTATTTTGCCCTTAATCCTTTTATTTAATTTTAGTAGATCTCTTCCACCAATAATATTTTAAAATATTTTTATTTAATTGTCAACTATTTTTTATTTATATTAATAGTTATATGATTTTTTTAAATATTTTTAGCTTAATTTTTGATTTTTTTCATTAAACTATATTATTTTCTTGGTTAGAAGCTGATGTATTTGTATTATATACATCAACTTCATTTTTTTCTTTTTCCTTATTATCTAAAGCTTGTTCTTGCGCATATTCTTCTTCAGCACCAGGACGAGTTACTCTATATTGTGGTTCTTTAGGACGAGCTGTATTAGATGTAGCATCCTTCTTCCAGCTTTCAAGATGAATATATTCTACAACATCTTTACCTGGGAAAGGCTTAGAATAATAATAACCTTGTGCATAATCAATACCATTCTTCTTGATATATTCTAGCATAGCTTTATTTTCTACACCTTCAGAAATAATAATACGACGTGTCTTTGCACAAGAATCAACAAGCATTTGTACATAGCGCTCTTGCATTTGGTTATCAGTAATATCACCAAGGAAACCTCTATCAAGCTTTAATACGTCGATAGGACGAGTTTCGATTTGAGTTACTGCTGAATAATCTAGACCAAGACCATCTGTTGCAATTTCAAAACCAATGTCACGTAAACGTAATAAGTTAACACGTACAGCATTCATCTTTTCAAACATTGCGTATTGCGCAATTTCTAGAATAATCTTATTTGGTTTAGCATTATATTTATGAATGATCTTCTTAAAGTCATCACTCATACCATCATCCATCATCTGCTTAACAGATAAGTTGATAGAAAGCTTAATTTCACGGTTAGGATAAATACGTTCAATTTCTTGTTGCATCTTAATAACTTGTTCTAGTGACCATTTAGCAAGATAAGTAATGTCACCTGATTGTTCAAGTACTGAGATAAACTTAGCAGGAGGGATAATACCTAGCTTAGGATGATCCCAACGTAGTAAGGCTTCAAAACCAAATACTTGATTTTGTTTAACATCAATAATAGGTTGGTAGAACAATGTAAGTTCTCCCTTTTGCATGGCTTCACGTACTTCGTTGAAGTATTGTAAGTTTCCAGATTCTTCCTCTTTTAATTCGTTATAGTAAATAATGTATTTGTTACCACCTTGACGGTTAGCAATGTAGGAAGCAAGTTCTAGGTTTGAGAACAATTCCTTAAATGTAACACCGCAGGTAGGATACATAGCTACACCAATAGAAGCTGTAATTTGTACATTTTCACGACGAGAGAATGAACCATTGTCATTTACAAGGTCTAGAAGATTATCTGCCATTTCTTGTAATTCATCATAATTGTATTCCTTCTTATCAAAGATAACGAAGGTATTATCACTAAATTTAGCAATATTTGCAGCACCTTTTAGCATATGTACTAAACGTTCAGCAATACCACGAATAATATTATTAGCACCATCTCCACCAATTAATTCCTTTAACGAATCAAAGTCATCAACTGATATATAGAACATAGCAAATGATCCAAATGAACCAACCTTAGTAGCGTAAGTGTTAACACTTTGTCTCATTTGAGTCTTAGTCATCATTGTATCAACAAGTACATCATTATCTTCATTTAACTTCTTCTCTTGTTTAATAATAGATTTAATTAAGAAAAAGCAAAGTACAATAGCTATAATAACTGAAGCAATAGATAAAACTAAGTTTCTTGCATAAATAGCTTTTTCACTTGCAAGGATAAAATATACCATTATTCCTTACCTCCTTTAGTTCCCTCAACCTTAACACCATTTTGAACCATTGCAATAGCTTTGTCAAAAGGTACGGCAGGAGAAACAATATAACCTTGAATATAGTCTGCACCAAACTTTTCAAGATATTCAACTTGAATAGGACTTTCAACACCTTCAGAAATAACTTGTAGGTGTAATGATTTAGCCATCTTAATAATTTCCGCTTCAATAACACGTGATGCATCATCACTTGCAAGGTTCTTAATAAATTCCTTGTCAGTCTTAATAACATCAATAGGTAATTCCTTTAAATATAGCATTGATGAATAACCAGTACCAAAGTCATCAAGGTGAATTGAGAAACCTGCTGACTTTAAAATGTTTAACTTAGAAATCATTAATTGATAATTTTCCATTAAGTATGTTTCAGTAATTTCAACACAAATAGAGCCTGGCTTTAAATCATTTTTTCTAAACTCAGATAATAATTCATCTACGAAACCAGATTGCATTAACTAAGCAGGAGATACGTTGATAGATAAGTGTACCCCATAAGGCTCAAATGATTTAGCAGCCTTAAATACTTGACGGTTGATTAAACGACCGATTTCAACAATATCACCGTTCTTTTCTGCAAGCTCGATATATTCTTGTGGAGAAACTTTACGATACTTATCGTTATCCCAACGAATAAGAGATTCAAAACCTTCAATCTTCTTATTTCTTAAAGAATATTGTGGCTGATAGAACATCACAAATTCATCATGATCAAGCGCATAATGCATATCACGTTCCATCTCTTCGTGATATTTAACATAAACTTCCAAGTTAGAGTCATATTTAACAATAGATGTAGCAACTTGGCTTAATGCACGAGTTAAAGCTATAGAAGACTTATTTAGTGCTTCTGTAATTTCAAAATTATTATTTAATACATTTCTAAGTTCGATAGAACCAATCTTTAAATGTACATAAATAGTAGATTTATTTAATGCGATAGGACGTAAGAAATCTTTTAAGAATTTTTCAAGCTTCTTATCGTTATTAGTATATGTATCAACAAGTAATACAATTAGAGTATCGTTAGAATCTTGATATAAATAACTATCTTCATTAAGATTGTTTTGAATAATCTTAACAGATTCTCTTAATAACATATCACCAGCTGCAAAACCTAGTGTCTTTGAAACTGTTTCAAATTCAACTAATTTAATTTTTGCAAGAGTAACTTGCTTATTAAAGAAACCACTCTTGAAATCATCAAAGTTCTTTAATAATGAGCTACGGTTAGGTAAGTGTGAAATAGGGTTTTCTTCTGTTAATTTTCTTAATTGGATTTCACGCTTATATTCTTCTGTAACAACTGTAGAAATAAGTAAATAACCACCTTGGTTAGGAATACATACGAATTCAGCATAAGCATCAGTATCATCCTCAAGCTTATAACCAGCAGTGAAACGAGTTTCACTACGCATAGCTTCATCAAATGTCTTACCATCAACAGGTCTAAATACTTCAAAGTCACCAACTTCTATACCAAACGTATCACGACCACGGGCATAGAACTTTACACGACCACGTCTATTAACACGTACAATAGCAATACCACGACGAGAAGCTGATCTTCTACGTAATGAGAATAAACGGTTACCACGAAGTACTGTTAAACCTAGGTTAATAAAAATTGCAACAAAGGAGATAGCAAGTACAACACGATAAATAATTGTTAAGTCACGTGTTTCACGTAATCTTTCTTCAAATATACCTGGAGTATAGAACGCAAAATAATAAACTGCTCTTTGGCTTAATACAAGGTCTGTTCCTTCATTATTTTCATATAACACATTACATAGATAAGTACCACCGACGTAGAATTGAGTTCTTAAATAATTTGTACGTACTGATGCATTCTCTCTATTTTGAACCTTCGCTTTAAATGCGTTAACATCTTCAGTAGAAGTACCACCTTGTTCAAGAATTCTATATAACATATCACCACGAACTAGGAATGAACCATTTAAAACACCACCGGCGTCGTTAGCTACAGCATATACTGATGAGTCA
>JAEELC010000091.1 GCA_016288675.1 Acholeplasmatales bacterium
TATGTTTTAAATGGAGATACATTCTTTGATATTGATCTTCGTGAAATAGAACATGATGCAGATGTTACAATTGCATGTCGTTATTTTAAAAATTTCTCAAGATATGGTAAGGTTGAAATTGATGATAATAGAAATATATTATCATTTAATGAAAAAGCTCCTAATCAAACTGGTTATATCAATGGTGGAATATATTTATTTAAGAAGAATGTATTTGATAAATTTAGCTTACCAGCTAAATTCTCTTTAGAATCTGATTTCTTTACTAAATATATTAATGAGCTTACTATTAAAGCTTTTAAATCAAGTGATTACTTTATGGATATTGGTATACCTGAAGATTATTTTCAGTTTGCAAAAGATATTAAGAAAGAAAAAGTCTTATTCTTAGATAGAGATGGTGTAATTAATATTGATTATGGCCATGTACATTCTATCGATAAATTTGATTTCACTTCAAATATCTTTGATATTGCAAGAAAATATCAAAGCGATGGATTTAAGATTATCGTTGTATCAAATCAAGCTGGTATTGCCAAAGGAATGTATACTAAAGAGGATTTAAATATTCTTGATAAATATATGAAGGATGAATTTAAAAAGAATGGTATTGAAATACTAGATTCATTTTATTGTCCACATAGAGAAGAAGATAATTGTAGCTGCAGAAAGCCTAAACCAGGTCTTATTTTGCAAGCATGTGCAAAATATGACATTGATTTATCACGTTCTGTATTAATTGGTGATAAATCAAGTGATTTAGAAGCTGGACATAATGCTGGTATTACTAAATTATTTTTTAAGAAAGGTAGATATGAAATCAAAGCGGAAGATTTTGATTTTACTGTGATTGATTAAATGAAAAAGATATTACACATACCTAATTATTACAATCCACACATCGGTGGAATTGAACAAACTTGTGAAGATATCGTTAATTCATTAAAAGATAATGATGTTGAACAAAGAATTATCTGTTTTAAGGATGCAGCACATTCAGAATTAGATAAGGTTGATGATATTGATGTTGTTCGTGTTGGTTGTCAAATTAAAGTTGCAAGCCAAAGTCTTGCTTGGAGCTATAAGAAATATTTAAAGAGCGAATTTGAAGAATATAAGCCTGATATTGTAATATTTCATTATCCTAATCCTTATGTTGCTCATTTCTTACTTCCATTTTTAAGGAAAAATAAAAATGTTAAATTTATTCTATATTGGCATTTAGATATAACTAAACAAAAGATAATTGGTAAATTATTTGATCATCAAAATTTAGAACTTTTAAATCGTGCTGATAAGATAGTATCTACATCAGAACTATACGCTAAAAATTCTAAATTTTTACCAAATTTTATGGATAAGGTAGTTATTATTCCATCTTGCGTATCTATTAGAAATGTAGATAAAGATGAACTTAATAAAGCTATTTTAAAAATTAAAGAAGAAAATAAAGATAAGAAAATAGTATTTTCATTTGGAAGACATGTAGAACATAAAGGCTTCCAACATTTAATTGAAGCTGCTAAAATGCTACCTGAATATAATTTCTATTTAGGTGGTAAGGGTCCATACACTGATGAACTTAAGAATAAAGCTTGCGGATTATCTAATTTTAAGTTCTTAGGAAAATTAGATAATATAGATCTTGAAGCTTATTTAAATGCTTCAGATGTATTTGCGTTCCCATCAGTAACTAAAGCTGAAGCTTATGGACTTGCACTTGCAGAAGCTTTAATGCATGGATGCCCTGCAGTTACATTTAGTATTAAAGGTTCTGGTGTTAATTTTGTTTCTGTAAACAAAATTACAGGTCTTGAAGTAGAAAATGCTAATTCTAAAGCTTTTGCTGAAGCTATTAAGAAAATATTAAGCGATGATGAATTAAGAAATAAATATTCTCGTGAAGCTAAACAAAGAGCTTATTCTTTATTCTCTTTTGAAGCATTTAAAGAAAATATTAATAATCTTATAAATAATATGTAGGAGGAAATATGTACGATTATTTAATTGTAGGTGCCGGTTTATACGGCGCTGTATGTGCTTATGAACTCAATAAAAAGGGTTATAAATGCTTAGTGATTGATAAAAGAAATCATTTAGCTGGTAATATTTATACAGAAAATGTAGAAGGTATAAATGTGCACAAATATGGTGCACATATTTTCCACACAAGTGATAAATATATTTGGGATTATATTAATCAATTTGCTGAATTTAATAATTATATAAATTCACCAGTTGCTAGATATAAAAATGAACTATATAATCTTCCATTTAATATGAATACATTCACAAAGCTTTGGAATGATGTATATACTCCAGAGGATGCAATGCGCCGTATTGAAGAAGAAAAGAAAAGCTATCATGTGGAAAATCCAAAGAATCTAGAAGAACAAGCCATTAATTTAGTAGGACCTACTATTTATGAAAAGCTTATAAAAGGTTATACAGCTAAACAATGGGGAAGAAAATGTACTGAACTTCCTGCATTTATTATCAAAAGACTTCCTGTTAGATTTACTTTTGATAATAATTATTTCAAAGATAGATATCAAGGTATTCCTATGGGTGGCTATACTCAAAACATTGAAAAAATGTTAAATGGTATTGAAGTAAGACTTAATACTAACTTTTTAGAGCATAAGGAAGAATTATCAAGTATTGCTAAAAATATCATTTATACAGGTGCTATTGATGAATATTATGATTATAAATTTGGTCGTTTAGAATTTAGAACAGTAAGATTTAAAACTGAAATTTTAGACAAGCCAAATTATCAAGGAAATGCTGTAGTAAATTATACTGAGTATAGCGTTCCTTATACTCGTATAATTGAACATAAGCATTTTGAATTTGATACAACAAGTTCTAAGACTGTTATTTCAAAAGAATATTCTAAAGCTTTTGAAATAGGGGACGAACCATATTATCCAGTTAATAATGATAAAAATAACGAAATGTATTTAAAATATAAAGAACTAGCTTCTAAAGAACCTCATACATTCTTTGGTGGAA
>JAEELC010000092.1 GCA_016288675.1 Acholeplasmatales bacterium
TGTTGTTACTTCCTATTTCAACAAAAACTGATTCTAATTTAACTTTCATTGAAGCTTTCTTTACTACAGTATCATGTGTATGCGTAACAGGATTAACTGTTATTGAAAATGTTGGAGAAACGATGAGTGTATTTGGTAAAATAGTTATGGCTATTTTAATCCAAATAGGTGGTTTATCATTTTTAACATTAACAGTATTCTTCATGACAGCATTTAAAGTTAAGCTTGGTATTTCTGAGTCTTACTTAATGCGCGAACAACTTAATCAAAATTCAACTAAAGACTTAGAAATCTTAATTGGTCGTATTGTTAAATTAACTTTAGTTATTGAAGGTCTTGGTGTTATTATTAATACGTTAATTCTATATTTTTCTAAAGAATTAACATTTAACTTTGGACAATCTTTAGGTATTGGTATATTCCATACTATAAGCTCATTTAATAATGCAGGATTTGATATATTCGGTACTTCTAGTTCTATGGTTGGATATAAAGCTAATTTATTACTTAATATATCGACATGTGTATTAGTTATACTTGGTGGACTTGGATTTGTTGTTATTATTGATGTTTGGCAAAAGAAGAAATTTAAAAAATTATCTCTTCATTCAAAAATAACCTTAACAACTACACTTGTTTTACTTGTTGCCGGTACTATTTTATTAAAAATATCTATGTGGGATAATATGACAATACTTGAAGCTTTCTTTATGTCTGTTTCAAGTAGAACTGCTGGTTTCTCATCTATTGATTTAGCACATATTTCAAATGGATGTTATGCCGTTCTTATTGTATTAATGTTTATTGGTGCATCTAGTGGTTCAACTGGTGGTGGTGTTAAAACTAGTACAGTATTTGTTGTATTAGATTTTATGTTTTTCTATTTTAAAGGAAAAACACCTCGTGCTTTTTATCGTAAAATAGATCAAAACATTTTATTAAAAAGTTTAGCCCTTATTAACTTTTGTTTATTATTTGATGTTATAATGACATTAATAATATGTATGATTGAACAAAATAATTTTAGCTTTGAACAAATATTATTTGAACAAGTTAGTGCGTTCTCTACAACAGGTTTATCAATGGGTATTACAAAAAGCTTAAGTTCTGCAAGTAAGATCTTATTATGTGTATCTATGTTTATTGGTCGTGTAGGACCTCTAACATTCATGGGACTTATGAACAAACACTGGACATATGAATCAAGAGAAAAGATTAAATATGTATCAGAAGATTTAATGATAGGTTAGGTGATTATTTATGAAAAAGAAAATCTTAGTAATCGGTTTAGGTAGATTCGGTCTTAATGTTGTTAAATCATTAACTAATATGAATGCTGATTTCCTTGCAATTGATATTGATCAAGAACGTGTTGCAATGGCTAGCGAATTTACTCAATATTGTGAAATTTGTGACACTACAAAGCTTGATGTTCTTGAAGAAATAGATGCTGCAAGCTTTGAAACAGCAATAGTTGCGATTGGTTCACTTCAATCAACTATTTTAACTGTAGCTAACTTATCAGAACTTGGTGTAAAAAGAATTTATTGCCGTCTTGAAAGCTCTGAATATGAAAATGTTATCCGTAAGCTTGGTGCTACTGATATTATTATTCCTGAAATTAGTGCTGCGACAAGCTTAAGCCATGAAATTGTTTCAAGAAATGTACTTGATTATTATGAAATTGATAAACAATTTGGTATTGTACAAGTATTAATTAAAAATGAATTTGAACCAAAGACATTAATTGAACTAGATTTACGTAATAAATATGACGTAAACATTGTAGGTATCTTAAGAGATGATAAGTTCTTTATTCCTAAAGGTACTGATACTATTAATCCTAGTGATACAATTCTTGTTGTTGGTAAAAATGCAGCAGTAATGAGATTTGAATCAGACATAAATAGCTAAAGAGTGCAGAATTGCACTCTTTTTTTGCTATTTAAGAGTATAAATATTGAAATAAAATTATTAAAAATATAAACTATAAGTAGATTAAGATTATATAGGAGGTACTTATGTCAACTATTATTTTAACAGATTCATCTTGCGATATTCGTGGAGATGAAATAGAAAAATTTAATATAAAAGTTATTCCATTAAATGTAACATTTGGGACAGAAAATTTTAAAGACGGAGTGGATTTAACTGTTGAAGAATTTTATAAGAAGCTTCATGAAGTAAAAGAATTTCCGCGTACAAGTCAACCTAGTCCTCAAGATTACGTTAATGTATTTGAAGAAGCTAAGAAGAATAATGATGAGGTTATTTGCTTAACAATATCATCAGGTTTATCAGGAACATATCAAACAGCACTTCTTGCAAAAGACATAGCAGAATATGATAATGTTTATGTATGTGATTCATTAACTTGCTTAACAGGCTTAAGATGCCTTGTAGTTAATGCATGCAAGATGCGCGATAATGGTGCAACAGCAAAAGAAATTTTTGAAAAGATGGAATATTTAAAGAACCATATTCATCTTTTCTCTATTGTTGACACATTAGATGGCTTTTTAAAGGGTGGAAGAATGAGTAAGGCAAGCTATACTGTAGCCTCCCTTTTAAATATTAAACCATTTATCACTCTTGATAAGACAGGGCACATTATTAAAAATGGACAATCATTAGGTTATTTAAAGGCCTATATTGTTGCAAGCGGTCAAACTAAGAAATTCCCTATTCTGCCTGAATATGGAGTATTTTATGGTTACACTGAAGGAGAAGATAAGCTTGATAAGTTTATCGAAAAAACATTTAAGCAATTTGATAATGTAGATTCATATGATAGATCTCGCATTGGATGTGCTGCAGGTGCTCACATTGGTGGAGGAGCTGTATGTATGGTCTATATTTCTAGTGAAGAGAGAAATGACTAATGTATTTTTATCATTTGCTCGCAATAATTCTTGGAATATTTTCTTTATATTATTCGGCTTTACTTATTTTAAATGTTAAACTAATTAAATCTTATATAGAAAAGAAAGCAATTATAAATAGTTTTAATTATAGAATAATTCTTAGTATTGGCTATATAATAATTGGATTATTATTAATAATATTAGGTGTATTAGGTCTTATTAAATCCATTTTATTTAATAATAAAGATTTAATATTTATATTAGTTGATTTAAGTGTAGTTGCAATTTTATTAATATATTCATACGCTATTGAAAGAATATTTATTTCTAAATAAATATTCTTTTTTTCTTACAAATATAACAAAAATGTTATATAAA
>JAEELC010000008.1 GCA_016288675.1 Acholeplasmatales bacterium
ATACATCTACACTTAATACCTTTGCTTGACCTTTTTTAATTTCAATAATATCACCGATATCAGGAGCATTCTTACGAAGCTCAGTGTAGAAATCATTCTCATAATTAATGCAGCATAATAATTTGCCACAATTACCACTAATCTTAGCAGGATTTAGTGATAAGCTTTGGTTTTTGGCCATCTTAATAGATACATTAGAGAATTCAGTTAAGAATGTCTTACAACATACTACTAATCCACAAGGACCAATACCACCAATTTCTTTAGCACCATCACGTGAACCAACTTGACGAAGTTCAATACGTGTATGATAGTTTTCAGCAAGAAGCCTTACAAGCTCTCTAAAATCAATACGACCATCACTTTCAAACATAATAGTAAGCTTTTGACGATCTAATGTATATTCAGCACTTAAGACTTTCATATCTAATCCAAGACGAAGTGCATATTGCTTACATGTATAAACAATTTCAGGACCATCTTCTTTATTCTTATTATAATTATCAATGTCCTTATCACTTGCAACACGTAAAATTTCTTTAATCTCAGAATCAAACTTAGAAGAATCTAATTCTATAAGTGGCCCATTAACTTTACCAATTTCAACTCCACGAATTGTAGATACAACTACTAAATCATTTTCATGAAGATCAAGCTTTCCAGGTGAGAAAAAATATCTCTTACCTGTTTCTTTAAATTGAACACGTATAGCTTTCATACATTTCACCTCACATTAAATTAAACATTAATCCTGTAATAACATTTCTAACACTAACATTTGAAACACTTAATTTCTTGCTAGTATCATATAAATAATCTATAGATTTCATCGCTTTTGTAAGCGTTAATCTTTCACTTAACTTATTAATCTTAGCTGCATAAGCGCTAAGCTTAATATTAATTGAACCATTGTATAAATATAAAATATCTTCATATACAATGATTAATAATTTTATAAAATCTAATAACATTGCCGAATCAGTAATTAAACGAGATAATTCATTAAAGTATTTAACAATATCTTTATCATTTTTAATATTGAAAAATGAATTAAACATTTTAAACATATTTAAAATTTTAATATCATTATTAAGTTCAAGTGCATTATCTATATCACTTGTAAGATAAGATAATAAGCAAGCTGCTTCCTTTGTCACACCGTTCTTAATTAAAGCTTTTTCTAATATACGTGGATCAAGCTCATTAAAACGTAAAATTTGGCATCTACTTAATATTGTTGGAAGTAATCCTTTAGCATTTGTAGTACACAATATACCATAAACACCTTTTTGAGGCTCTTCAATAAATTTAAGTAAGCTATTTTGACTTTGTACATTCATCTTATCTGCATCATTAATGATATAAACACGAGGGCCATCAATTTGACTCGTTTTAGAAAATTCATTATGTAAGCTTTCTATTTGATCCTTTTTAATGTTTTTGCCATCTGGATAGATAGTAAAAACATTAAAATGCTCATCTGAAAGTATTTGTTTAGATGTTTGACTATTTAAATCTAACTTATTATTAGAATACAAAAGACATGCGAAAAGATGGGCAAGCTCATTCTTACCAACACCCTTCTTACCCTCAAAGATATATGCATGAGTTAATCTATCTTTAGAGTAAGCATTAGTTATAAAATCTACTAAATTCTTTTGATTCTCTAATAAATCTAGATTCATAAAGTCTCCCTTACTACATTATTTTATTAATTCTTTCTAATATATCGCTCACAATAGAATCAACATCTCTATTTCCGTCAATTCTAATTACACGATTAGGATACATATCACAAAGTTTTAAATAACCATCATATACTCTTTGATGGAAATCAAGGCTTTCCTTATCAAGTCTATCAATCTTAGTGTTTCTACCTTTTAAACGAGATAAACCAACCTCTGGAGTAACATCAATAAAGAAAGTAACGTTAGGCATGTATTCACATGCAAAAGCGTTAGCACTCATAACCTTTTCAAAGCCAAGACCTCTACAATATCCTTGATAAACAAGTGAAGAATCAAGGTATCTATCACATATAACGATTTTACCATCATTAAGCGCAGGAATAACCTTTTCCTTTAAATGTTGCATACGACTAGCTGCAAATAATAAAGCTTCTGTTTCATAGCACATTTCTTTATTATCAGGATTTAGAATAATATTTCTAATCTCTTCAGCAATACGTACTCCACCTGGTTCTCTACTAGTTAAAACACTAATGCCTTTTTCCTCTAGTAATGGAACTAGCTTATTAATAATTGTAGTTTTTCCTGATCCTTCTCCACCCTCAAAAGTGATAAATAGACCTTCATTCATAATAACACCTCATTAGTAATATACGTGCATTAAATATAATCCGCTAGGATCTGCAACCTTTGTATATACAAAAGGATCTCTAGTTTCTAATATTTTAGTAATGGTTTCTAATTTCTCTTCCTTAAGACCAATAGCTATTATTAAAGCCATCATACGTCTAATTTGGTACTTTAAAAATCCTGAACCAATGAACTTGAATTCAAGAATATCATTAGTCTCTTTTACAGAGGCTTCGTATATTTCCTTTTCAAAATCTTTTCTTTTATCGACGTCAACTGAACAAAAACCTTCAAAATTATGGCGTCCCTCAAGTAATTTTAACGCATTTTGAACCAAATTTAAATCTAATTTTTTGCTAAAAGCCATATAATTATGTTCAAAAGCGTTTAATGGTATTTGTTTAAGATAATATCTATACTCTTTTTTTACAGCACTAAAACGAGCATGGAAATTCAAATCAACATATTCCATTGACAAAACTCTTATATCAAGAGGTAATTGACGGTTAAATGCGTACATAAAACGATCTAGTGGAATATGATTATGCGTAAAGAAATTAAATACTTGTCCTTTCGCATGTACTCCTCTATCAGTTCTACCGCTTCCATATATCTTTATTTCTTCTTTGCAAATTAGATTTAATACTCTAAGAAGCTCAGATTCAATTGTAATCTCATTAGGCTGAACTTGAAAGCCAGCATAACGAGATCCATCATATTCAATTACACATTTAATGTTATAAATAGATTCTTGCAACGATAACACCTGCCAATACAGCTATAGAAATTAATATATATAAATAATCAGTTATTTTAAATTTCAATACATCAACACTTGTACGAGGTGCATCCATAATATATCCACGTGCTTCCATAGCATTTGCAAGATCATCAGCTTTTCTAAAGGAAACAATAAATAGAGGTACAAGTAGTGATACTACTTGATTAATTTTTTGTTTAAAGCTTCCTTCACTAAAATCTACACCACGGCTAGCTTGAGCTTTCATAATCTTATTAGTTTCACTAACAAGAGTTGGAATGAAACGTAAAGATAATGATAACATCATTGCAAATGTACCAACAGGTACATGAATAAGCTTTAATGGTGATAATAGACTAATTAAACCTTGATTAATTTCTTGATAACGAGTTGTAAATGTAAGTAAGCTTGTAAGCATAATCATACATATAATACGAATTACAATAGATGTAGCTAGTTCTAATCCTTCTTCATAAACAAGAAGCTTATAGCTGCCAAAATGGAAATTATCAAGAAAAGCATTAGCACCCATAGCGTTAACTAATTCTCTTGATTGTACTGCAAAGCATAGCACAACTATAATAATGAAATATAATAGCTTGCTAGGCATAAAGCGAGAAGTAAATATATATAGTAATACTAAAGCTATAATTGAAAGTAATGGGAATAATCCAAAATCAAAATTAAATGTATTTAGTAAAACAGGATTCTCACTTCTAGGCTCATATGTAAGCTGCAATACAAATGTAAATAGCATCAAGAATATTACAGGACGCATACCATTAAGCATTTTTATAAATGGTACACGAGTAGATAACACCAATATAGTTATTACTGCAAGTGTAATAAGCATAGGATAAATAGATACTGGTACTAAGAATAACATAACTATCCAAAGAATAGTTAATACAATCTTGAGACGAGGATCCATTTTATATATCCAAGAATGTCCTGGTACATATTGACCAATAGTTAAATTATTCATGATATACCTCCTTTAGACGAGTCATCAACTCTTCTAGAGTATGTACATCATAATCAATATTTAAATGTAAAGTATCATTTAAATAATCAACAGCCTTTAATACATCAGGCTTTTCAAGATGGTATTCTTTATATAAGCCACTCTTAAATAAAGTATATTTATCTCCATCATATGCAACCTTACCATCATTCATCACAATAACTCTATTAGCATATTTATATACATTATCCATAGAATGACTAATAAGAATAATAGACTTATGCATCTTTGTATGAATCTTATAGAATAAATCCATAACATCATCAGATCCCTTAGGATCAAGTCCACGAGTAGGCTCATCAAGTACAAGTACATCTGGATTATATGCAAGAATACCTGCAATAGCAGCCTTTCTCATTTGTCCTCCAGACAAATTAAATGGACTCTTATTTAATAATTTCTTATCTAATCCTACTAAATGAGCAGCTTCTAAGGCTCTAGCGCGAGCTTCAACTTTCTTAAATCCAAAATTTAAAGGTGCAAATTCTATATCTTTTAATACAGTTTCTTCAAATAATTGATATTCAGGGAATTGGAATACAAATCCAACACGCTTTCTAATTGGAAGAAGCTTTGGATTTTTTCTCTTTTTAGGAGTTAATACACTACCCATTACATCAACATTACCTTCAGTAGGTAATAAAATACCATTAATATGTTGAACAAGAGTTGTCTTACCACTACCTGTTTTACCACAAATAGCTACAAACTCATCTTTATCATTAATACTTAAATTAACTTCTTTAAGCGCATATACAAGATCGTGCTTATTAATACCTTTGTAATTATGACTGGTGTTTAGAAATTTAATTTCCATAGCGCATCCACCAATCCTTTCTGTTTAGATAATTTTTCATCTTTTAATACTTCTTTATATAAATGAAGATTAAAAGGCATATCTAAATTAGAACTTGCAAGAATAGTCTCATGTTCAAATACACTATTAGGAGTACCTTCTCCAATAATATTACCATCCTTCATAACAATAACTCTATCGCTTAATGCAGCAAGATTTAAATCATGAGTAATAGTAATAATAGTCTTATGATATTTTTCTTTTAGTTCTTTAATTAAAGCTGTAATATCTTCAACACCTTCAGGGTCTAACATAGAAGTAGCTTCATCTAAAACTACATATTTGCAGTTTAATGCAAGAATACCAGCAATCGCAACACGCTGTTTTTGTCCACCAGATAAGCTTTCTGGTTGTCTATCTAGATATTCTTTCATTGAAACTTTAGAAGAAAACTCATCAATTAGTCTTAGCATTTCTTCTCTTTCAACGCATCTGTTTTCTAAACCAAATGCGATATCATATTTAACATTAACACCAACAAATTGATTATCAGGATTTTGAAATACAATACCAATTTGTTGTCTTAATCTTTCTACATTTTCTTCAGTTAATTCAACATCGTCAAAATAAATATGTCCTTTGTCAGCTTTCATAAGTCCAACAAGTAATTTTGATAAAGTTGATTTACCACTACCATTGTGTCCAATTATTGATAGCCATTCGCCATCATTAACATTAAATGAGACACCTTTTAGTGCGTGATCTGTTAGTGTATAACTATAGTCTAGATTTTCTACTTTTATCACTTTAATCACTACTCCTTTACTTTTAATATTGTATCATAAATTATATATATAAGCCACAATGACCTTATATAAGAATTCCTACACAATTTAAAAAAATATCTAGTTCATTTTAACTAGGCATTTTTCTTATAATCTTATTTATAAACTGGTTTTAATATAATATCTTCATATATTTCTAAATAACTATATATGTTAATCTCTTCATTGAATTGATTAATAAAGCATTTAAATTTTTTCCCACTTATATTAGGTGCAGCAATATAATTATCAAAAGAACTACCATATTCTTCCACTTTTGTACCTAAATGTTTATCATCAATACTAATAAATTCAATATTAATCTTTTTAACATCAAGCTGTTCTTTAAATCTAGAGAAATATAGGCTACTATTATAATAATTAAATGAACTACTCTTAACATATACTTTAAAATTTTTCTTTGTATATTATACCCTGATTAAATAAACTTAAACTATTTGATTATCAAAATAAACAATAATAAAAGTTTTAATTAATATTAGTATAGCATACATATATTTTTTGTAAAATATTACATAAAGAAAAAAGGATTAGCTTAAACTAATCCGTTAATTCTTAGTTTCTGTGCTTTCTATAAGACTAGCACTATTTATCTTATCAAATTTCTTATCCATTAATTGAACACGTTTATCAAATTCTTCAACAGCATTTGTTGTTTGTTTAATATTTTTACTAATCTTATCCCATGATTCAATAAATTTAGTAAAATCTTTAGATAAGCCATTTAATTGTTTCATCACTTCTTCAAAATTTTCTTCTCTACGAGCATTAATTTGAATCATATTAATGCTTGCAAGGATTGGTTGTAATGTTGAAGGACTTGTTAATACTACATATTTACTTCTAGCATATTCAACAACATCATATAATTCTCCATTAACAAAACCAAATATTGCATCACTAGGAAGATATAACAATGCATATGGTGCTGTTACATTATTAATAATATATTTGCGTGATACATCAGTTATATGCTTTTTCACACTTGCTGCAAATTCTTTCTTATATGTTTCATCATGCTCTTCAAGTAATCTCTTATAGTCTTGAAAAGGAAAGTTAGAGTCAATGCAAAGTAGATTATTTGGCGGAGGGAAAAATATAACTACATCAGGACGTTCATTTAATTCTTGATGATCCGTAAGTGCATATTGTGTATCATAATTGTTTTCTTTAGCATCTCCAAAAACAGAAAATAAGATTCTATTTAAGCTAAATTCACCGAATTTACCTCTGTTTTGATTATTCTCTAAAACACCTTTTAAGCCTGTAACTTCAGATGACAAATCAATTATGTTCTTACTTGTTTGCTCAATAGATGCAAGCTTTTTAACTAAATCCTGATAAGCTTGATTAGTATTTTTAAATCCATCTGTAACACTTGTATTTACTTTTGAGTTAAGCGCATTTAATTGAGCATTAA
>JAEELC010000093.1 GCA_016288675.1 Acholeplasmatales bacterium
CGGAACCAAATCCATTAGATGAGCTTACATATGCTGATTCATATATAGTTCCGCCAGAGTAATTAATTTTTGATGCGCCTCCACCTACTATTGAAACACCATTTAAATATGCGCCAATTAAATCATAACTTCTTACATTTGGAGCATATTTCCATGTAGCTGTTATACTAATAGTTGTTGCATTTCCTCCTGTGTATTTTGATATTTCCAATTTTTTTGCTTGTGTTTCATGGTAATTTCCCCTTAATAAACTATATTTACTATCTAACGATTCGGAATCATACACTACTTTTTCAACATTTTCTGGTTTTAAATCAAAATCATTAAATCTCGATTTTTCTTTTTTTGTCATATATGCTTGATATCCATCATAATACATTTCAGTAAAGAAATCATATTCATCTTTTGTAAAACTTACCCCATTGTCATTTGTATAATAGTATTCTTTTGCACTAACAGAAACTAAGCCAATAGTAAAGCAAATAAAAAATATTGCAATTATATTTAGAAACTTCTTCATTTATATTCACCTCACTTCCTTGAAGCCTAGGCAAATATAACATTGGAAAATAAAGGAAAGGTAGCAAGTGAGAATTGCAAATAAAAAAGACAAGCTACTTGCTTGTCTAATAAATATACTTATTCAGATATTGATCAATAAATGTTTGTTCAATGTCTTTTGATATTTCTTTTTCTTTATTTTCATGTTCTATTTCATTTGTTTTCATATCTTTTATTGAATAATATGTTATTTTTTTCTCTAATAAATTATATATAACATTATATATTTTGGATTTTATTTTATATTCAAAGATTATCGTATTATTATTTAAATTATAATCAATATTGATTTCGTCTTTTTTATTGGTATATTTATATTGATTTTCCTTTTCATTGTATTGAAAATTCTTTAAAATTTTATCGGGTATCTCTTTATTATTACTTTCAAATTTTTCATTGTAATTTGCGGATTTAGTATCATGATTGAATATAAAATTATCATTCTTATAATCTTTTATTACATTTAATTTAATTCTATTTTCATTATTTATTTCTACATAAAGATTATCTACAAATTCGTTAATACTTATATGAGATAGTTCTGGCAATTCTTCATTGTAACCAATTTTTTCTTTTGTAACAAAGTAATTAACATTATTTGAACATTTAAGTTTTGTATCTTTATATGTTAAACATAAATTATCTACTGTTTCGTTTAATTCAAAGTTAACATATATATCATTTACTGATTTATTTATTATTCCACGTATAACATATTTATCTTCGATTGTATCTACAGTATATACACTTATTTTGTTATATACATTAAAGAAATAGTAAGCTAAGAATATAAATAGTAATACACATATTATTGCAACTAATAGTGTAATTATTTTTCTTGTTTTCTTCATTTCTGATTTAATAATGAATTCCATAATACTATTATATTTTTCTTTATTAGTTATTATTTCTCCTGCATAAATATCTGCTATAGAAATATTATATAGTTTTGATAGTGCTATAGCTTGTTGTAAATCAGGTACACATTTACCAAGTTCCCATTGTGATACAGCTTGTCTTGAAACATAAACAATCATTCCAAGTTTTTGTTGAGATAATTCCTCTTTTTCTCTTAGTTCTCTTAAAAAGTTTCCTACTTTTTCATTTTCTATCATATAAACTCTCCCTAGTTGTAATTATAATCATAAGAAAAAGAAGAATTTATTCTCCTTTTACCACTTCGATTGCTTTTCTCATTTTAGCATCATATTTAATCATTTCAATTCCACCAAATTGAGTAATTAATTCTTCTTTAGTCATTCCATACTTGTCAGCTAATTCTTGTGCTTCTTTATCAGCATCTTTATCAGAGATTTCAATTTTTTCTTTTTCTGCTACTGCTTCAAGCATGAATCTTGTTTTAACTCTATTTTCTGCTTCACCATGCATTTGTGCTTCTAAATCTTGCATTGTTGTATGAGTGAATTCTAAATATTGTTCTAAAGATAGACCTTGCATTCTCATTTGATCTTCCATTTGATGCATCATTCTATGAATTTCATCATGAATAATTTCATGATTTACTTCAACTTTCATTTCTTTAACAGCTGCTTTTAAGCATTCATCAATATATTTATCTTCAATTTGTACATTTTTTCTTTCAATAATTGATTCTTTTACTTTTGCTTCAAATTCTTTTTCATCTTTAACATCTTTGTATCCTAAATCTTCAAAGAATTCTTTATTTAATTCAGGTAAAACTCTTTCTTTAATTTCATGAACTGTAACTTTGAATGTTACATCTTTACCTTTTAGTTCTTCAGTATAATTTTCTGGGAATTTTAAGTTAATTTCTTTAGTTTCTTCAATACCCATACCAATTAATTGTTCTTCAAATCCAGGAATAAATGTATTTGATCCTATTTCTAATGGATAGTTTTCACCAGTTCCACCTTCTAATTTTTTGCCATCAACATAACCTTCGAAGTCAATTACAGCAGTATTTTTGTTTTCAACTTTACCACTCTTCTTAACAACGATTTCAGCAAATCTATTTCTTAGGTTTTCAATTTCTTCAGCTAATTCTTCTTTAGAAACTTTAGCTGTTTCTTTTTTAACACCTAATTTAGTATATTTTCCTAATTTAACTTCTGGTTTAGTAATAATTGTAAATACATATTTAATATGTTTTTCATCAATTTCTTTTACATCTACAGATGGTTCACATACTGGAACTAAATCTTTGTTAGCTTCCATTACAGCTTTGAATGCATCATCTAAACCTGCATCCATTGCGTCTCTATATAAAGATTCAATACCAAATTTTTTGATATATAATTCTTTAGTTACATGACCTTTTCTAAAACCATCAATTTTAGCATTTTTTACATTCTTTTTAAATGCTTCATCTAATAGTTTTTCCCAATTTTCTTTTTCAATAGTATATTCTATTTCTTTTACGTTTTTCATTACATTTTTCCTTTCTTATGCAATCTTAGTTATTTCAATTTTGTAAGATCCGTTTGGAGACTCAACTTCGATTACATCTCCTACTTTTTTACCAAAGATAGCGTTTCCAATTGGTGATTCATTAGAAATTTTATTTTCAAATGGATCAGCTTCAAGAGAACCTACCATTTTATATACTTCTTCTTCATCATCTGCTAAGTATTTAATTGTAACTGTTGAACCAATACTTACAGCATCTTTAGATCCTTCTTGAACAACACTATGTTCTAATTTATATTCTATTTCTTTAATTCTAGCTTCAATTCTGGCTTGTTCATTTTTAGCTGTATCATATTCAGCATTTTCTGATAAGTCACCTAAAGCTCTAGCTTCTTTTATATCTTGAATAACTTTTGGTCTTTGATTTTCTTTTAAATCATTTAATTCTTCTTCTAGGGCTAAGAATCCCTCAGGAGTTAAGAATATTTTTTCTTCTTTTTTCACTTTCATCACCTTACACATATAATGACATAAGGATACTACAAAAAGTCCCTAATGTCAATGGTTTTAAGCCTCATCATGGAGTTTTTAGTAAGTGGAATATCACATTTAAACTTATAAATTCCTCTTGGATGTCTGGCTGCATCAACCTCATTATTTTCTTCATCATAAATGGTATCAAGTATAAATTCTTTAGTATCTAAATTTGGGCCAAAGAATTCTACTTTAGTACCACGTTCAAAGAAGTTTCTTTCTTCGATTGTAACTTCTTTAGTTTCTTCGTTATAATCTAGTATTAAACCTAGGAAGTCTTGGTTTGATACTTCTTGTCTATCAAGATAATATTGTTCATCTTTAGTAGGTTTTCTATTAAAGAATTGAGGAGCACTATCTCTATTAGCACATCTATTTAATACTTCTTGATAATATTTAATATATGCATCATTCATTGAATTATTTAATGTTTTATCAATTATTTCTCTATAAGTTTTAATTACTGTTGCTATATAGTATATTGAACGCATTCTTCCTTCTACTTTAAACGAATTAACACCTATATTAATCATTTCTTTGATATTAACTACCATATTTAAATCTTTTGGAGTTATTGAAAATGGTTTATCACTTGAATTAATATCAAAGATAAAGCGACATACTTGAACACAACCACCACGGTTTGAATCTCTTAATGTAGCGTAGTTTGACATAACACAACGACCAGATGTTGAGGTACACATTGCACCATGGATAAAACACTCTAGGTCTGCTCCTGTTTTATCTTTAATTGTTTTAATATCTTCTTTTGATGCTTCACGTGCTAAAACAATTCTTTTGGCACCTAAACTTTGATAGAACTTAACTGCTTCATGATTTAAAACAC
>JAEELC010000094.1 GCA_016288675.1 Acholeplasmatales bacterium
GTCTTCGCCCTAGATTATTATTTAGCTTGAATTTAAACTTATGAATTGAACCGCCCATTGCCGAACGGCACGATGTGGTGGTGTGAGAGGGGATGAAGAATAAATATGAAAATATTTATTTTCCTACTCTACTCTATTTTTTTAATTAAATGATGTTATAATTTAAATGGTGATTTATTATGTTCAAGAGAGTTTTAATAGAAGGAACATTATTTATTTTAACTATATTAAGCTATGTATTATATTTATTTTTAAATAAAAGTAATACTGATTTAGATTTTTTTTTATCATATGTTTTATTCATAGGATTAATATTACCTTTAGCTCATTTGTTTGGTATTTTAATTTATCAAGTAATTAATAAAGGATATATTTCAAGTAAATACGATTCATTAATGACATATTTTATTATTCTAATAAATGGATTTGTATATATTATTACTAAATATACTTTAGCTAATGTATTTAATAATATTAAGTATTTAATGTGGATAATTCCTATAATTATATATATTACTCTTATTATTACAGGTATAATAATGGAACATAAAGATAAAGAAAAAAGAAAATCACTAAGATTAAAAGTTAAAAATAATTAATAGAATGTATTTAAAAATTGTGGAGTATCATAATGAGAAAGTATGCAATTTATTTATTAAACATTATTTCTTCTTACATATTATTTTGTTTTTAGATATACAGATTTTGATTTAGGCTTTATAATTATAAGAGATTTTATATATTTTACAATGCTAGCAATCTTAATTAAATTTAAAAGATTTGGTTTAGCTTTAATATTAATATGTATATATCCATTTTCTTCATTTACATATCTTGAAGCTGGATATAAATCTGTTTCTTCATTTATAGGTATTCTTATTAATTTAATTTTGATTATATTTATTAGTTTGAAAAATTAATTAAAGTTTAAGATTAATTATTTGAATATAAGTGTATTAGCATTTGCGATTGTACATATAGTTGGGATGATTAATGGAATTATAAGCTATAAAGAATATTCAACAAATAACATCTTATATGTTATATCAATAGCTATGCTAGCTATTATTCTTACACAAAGCTTAAGCCAAATTAATTCTATAGATATAGTACATATTAAAAATATTCTTATTTATTTTTTATCATATATTATTATGCATAAATTTTTAACAATACATGCATTTTTAGATGAGAGAATTTTATATTGTATATCTGAAAGATTATATTTAATTATTTTAATCTTAATTCCTTTATTATTCAAAAATATGAAGGCAGTATTTGATTATATACTAGGCTTTATTGTATCTTGTACAGTTATTTATTTTAATAATTCGTATATTGTATTATTCATTATTTCTGCATTATTAATATGTGGATTAGTGGTATCTATCAAATGTAATAATAGAAATAGTGTTATATTAATTAGTGCTATAGCTTTAATTTTAATAATTTCATTTGAAAATAATATTTTATTACCTATTTTTATTCCATTAGAAGCATTAATCTTATTAAATAATGATTTAAAAAACAGACAATATTTATCACTTTAAATAGATTATTAAATATGATACAATAGATAGGACAAAATATGAGGTGGATATAATGGAATACAAAACATTTAATCACATTGAAATTGAAAAGAAATGGCAAGAATATTGGGAAAAGAACCAAACATTTAAAACTGATGTATGGGATTTCTCAAAGCCTAAATATTATGTCCTAGATATGTTCCCTTATCCAAGTGGTCAAGGTTTACATGTAGGACATCCAGAAGGTTATACAGCTACAGATATCGTTGCACGTATGAAGCGTATGCAAGGATATAATGTACTACATCCAATGGGATATGACTCATTTGGTTTACCTGCTGAGCAATTTGCGATTAAAACTGGTAACCATCCAGAAGGATTTACTAATAAGAACATTGAAACATTTACTCGTCAATTAAAGAGCTTAGGTTTCTCTTTTGACTGGACTAAGACACTTTCTACATGTGATCCTAAATACTATAGATGGACTCAATGGATTTTTGAACAATTATACAAGAAAGGTTTAGCTAAGCAAATTGATATGCCAGTTAACTGGTGTGAAGAGCTTGGTACTGTTCTTGCAAATGATGAAGTAATTGATGGAAAATCTGAACGTGGTGGATATCCAGTTATTAGAAAGAATATGAAGCAATGGGTTCTTGATATTCCTGCATATGCAGAAGAATTACTTGCTGGTTTAGATAAGATTGATTGGCCAGATTCTACTAAGGATATGCAAAGAAACTGGATTGGTAAATCAATTGGTGCTCATGTTGTATTTAACGTATCAGGTACAGACAAGAACATTACTGTATTTACAACTCGTTGTGATACTTTATTTGGTGCTACTTATTGCGTACTTGCTCCTGAACATGAACTTGTAGATTTAATTACTACAGCTGAACAAAAAGAAGCAGTTGAAGCTTATAAGAAGCTTGCTGCAAGCAAGAGTGAAATTGAACGTACTGGAGATTCTAAAGAAAAGACTGGTGTATTTACTGGTGCTTATGCAGTAAATCCTGTAAATGGATCTTTATTACCAATTTGGATTTCTGATTATGTTCTTTCAACATATGGTACAGGTGCTATCATGGCAGTTCCTGCTCATGATACACGTGATTATGCATTTGCAAAGAAATTTAATTTACCAATTGTACAAGTTCTTGAAGGTGGAGACATCTCTAAGGAAGCTTATACAGAAGATGGATTACACATTAATTCAGATTTCTTAAATGGATTAAATAAGGAAGACGCTTTAAATACTATGTGGACTTGGTTAAAAGAACATAATTGTGGTGAAAAGCGTATTACTTATAAGATGCGTGAATGGGTATTTGCTCGTCAAAGATATTGGGGTGAACCAATTCCTGTTGTTCATTATAAAGATCATGATGAATTATTACCTGAAAATGAACTTCCTCTTGTTCTACCTGAACTTGATGATTATAAACCAAAGATTAATGGTACAGCTCCACTTGAAAACGCTGATGAATGGAAAAAATATACTAATCCAGTAACTGGTGAAGTTGGTAAGAGAGAAACTAATACAATGCCTGGTTCAGCAGCATCAAGCTGGTATTTCATGCGTTATATTGATCCACAAAACAATGAACAATTTGCAAATCCTGAGCTTTTAAAGCATTGGATGCCTGTTGATTTATATTTAGGTGGACCTGAACATGCTGTAGGTCATTTATTATATTCTCGTTTCTGGACTCATTTCTTATATGATCAAGGATTATCTCCTGTTGATGAACCATTTAAAAAATTAGTTCATCAAGGTATGATTTTA
>JAEELC010000009.1 GCA_016288675.1 Acholeplasmatales bacterium
ATAAAGAAGAATCTGAAGTATTTAAAACTAAAGAAGAGGCTATGAAGTAATATCAACAAAAATAGAGGCTGCAATGCAGCCTCTATGATTTTTTTATGGCATCGGATTAAGGAATCGAACCTTCAACATGGCTTTAGGGGAGCCTAATTATATCCATTTAACTAACCTGGCATAAAGAAAAAGTATTAAATTTTGTTGTGAAAATACGTGTTCGAATCCCATTTTTGGTCTACAAGTATATCCACTTTGGTGGCAAATTTGGAGGCTAATCCAATTTTATGTGTTTCTATTCATTTTAAACTTGTGATAAAATGGATTAAGGATTATAGTTTTTAATAAAACAGCCTCGTATATAATAAACCTCTTAGCTGTTATATCAGCGACAACATAATATCTTGTATATCTTTCATTAAAACAATTATTATTTCGTTGACTACATGGTGACTAATATGCTTAGACATGTAAACTTACTTGAAAAAGTGGTCAAGAAAATGGTCAATTATAATTGAATTAAACCACGTGAGTATTTAGATAAAAGAAATATTAAATATAAAGAACCGATAGGTTTTAAGAATTTATTACCTTATCGCTATATGTTGGAAGTATATAAAGATAGAAAAGATATTCTAGATTTGTTAAAAAAATAAAAGAGTTGTAATTCTAGTTTCAGATAATAATCTAGAATTTACAACTCTTTTTATTTTTATATAAATTTTGTATTTCATTTTTATTTATTTTTGATAAAATAATATATGTTTTAATTTAAATATAAATAACTATCATTAGTTAAGAAGGTAATTTATGAATAAAAGAACTTTATTATTATGGATGTGCTTTTTAACATGTCTTGCAGGCGGAATAAATGCAATATCAATGTTTGGATATGATAATACAACGGTATCACATTTAACAGGATTAATATCAAAGACTGCTATAAGCCTGTCAAATGGTGATCTTACTTGCTGTTGGCAAGCATTAAGAGTTATATTAGCATTTTTATCGGGGGCAATAATTTCAGGCTTTATAACAGGAGAAAGAGCATTCTATCTAAATAAAAGATATGGATTTATAATTTTAAGCATTGGCTTATTAATAATTATTCCATATTTCTTATCTATAAAAGCAAGCGTATTATTATTTGCTTTAATTATGGGCTTACAAAATGGTATGGTTGTATCTTTTAAGGGTGTTGTTGTAAGAATGACACATATGTCTGGAAATATTACTGATTTAGGTGTATTTATTGGATATAAATTAAGAGGAAATAAGAATGAAAAATGTATTACAGGCTTAATTCCTTTAGCTGCAATAATTAGTTTCATAATTGGAGGTATTATTGCTGTAGCTTTATATAGATTTATGAAAAATAATGTATTTTTCTTATTTTCAGGAATTTACATTATCTTAGGTTTATTATTCTTTGTCTTAAGATCTAAATGCAATGACAAAAACTTTAATGATATTCCTGATGATTTAGAAAATAAATAAAGTATTAAGAATGAGAAGTTTAGCTTCTCATTTTTTTATTTATTTTCTAAGAAGATTTTTAAATTGATTTGTAAAAAAATGTCGAAGGATGTAAAATAATATTATCTAGAAGAAAAGAGATGAATAGACATGGAAGAATTAAAAAACTTAACTTTATTTATCTGTGGCATAACATTTTGTATAATGTTAGACTTCTTTTTTAGATTTAATTCTAAAATAGCTAAAAAAGGACAAATCTTTTCGATTAGAATAATGATTATAGGTCTAAGTGCTCAAGCATTCTTTGATGCACTATCTTATGGACATCCGTTTTTATTTGAGGATGGTGAAGCATATAATATTGTATTTAATGCACTTTTATATATTCCTATAACAATTGCAGCAGTAGGCTATTTAACTTATATTGAAGAAACAGTTGGATTTAAATATAAAAACAATCCTATATATTGGGGAATAAAATTAATTCCCTTAATTGTATTATTTATTTTATTGTTCACTTCAGTACATAAAGAAATATATTATTATGATGGTGAAAGATTTGAATATGGAAAACTAAACTTCATAACAATCATAATTAATTATTTATATTTTATTTCTACCTTTTTAATTTGTATAATTTATGGCTTAAGAGAGAAGAATATAGCTAAACGTTCTAATTATATTCATTTATGTACGGTTATATTATTTTTAATTATTGCAGCCATATTTGAAGGAATAATGCCTAATTCTCCAATAATGGAATTATGCATTATCCCAGCAGTATTTTACATATATGCTAACGCAAGTAATTCCCGTATTTATACAGACGCTTTAACTGGATTATACAATAGAGCTCGTATAGATGAATATTTATATGAAAATTTATCTAAATGTACTGAGGATCATGAATTATATTTATTTATTTATTTATTATGGACATAGATGAATTTAAAAAAATAAATGATACATATGGACATGATGAGGGTGATAAGGCATTATGTGTCATTGCTGATTCATTACGTCAATCTGTACATTTACATAATTTATTAGTAGGAAGATGGGGCGGTGATGAATTTGTTATTACAGGATTTACTCCATCTAGTTTTAATCCAGAGCAATTCATTAAGGAAATATTAGATAATGTTAAGAAAAATGTTTTAATCAATTATTTAGATTATAAAATAATTCTAAGTATTGGTTATAGTTCATGTAAGGATTCAAACACTCCTAAAGATTTACTTTTTAAAGATGCTGATACAAAAATGTATGTAGTGAAAAAGCAACATCATTCAGACAAATTAAAATAATCTGACAAATGAAAAGCTGTTAATAAGGCATATTAATTATGTTTTATTAACAGTTTTTTTATTACAGTATGAGAAGTTTCATCTTTATTTGCAAAAACGCGTAATTTTGGCTTTATAAGCGTGTTTATATATAAAATGATTAATTATTCATAAATGTATTAAAAGCCTTTTAAAACTAAAATTTGAGCGTTTTAGATGTGTATAGCATATTAATACATAATTATTATTAAAAGATAATTGAAACTATATTAAAAATACTTGTATAGACTAAAAATAAATTTCAAATCTTATCTAGTATTTAAAACAAGAACTAATGTTGTTTTAATATATTAAAAAGATTATCTATAACTAGATGTAATCTAAGAAATATTGTTAAAAAAAATCAGATCTATGCATATTAATTAATCTTATATAATAGATAATCAGTCATTAAATAATTTCAAAATATATCTAGTCTTGATAACTAGTAATTTAAGTATTGAAATAAGAAATATCAATATTTAAATTAGATATGAATTAAAAATTTGTTATTCGTTTAATTTTTATATTTCTTTACAAAATATGTGAGTTTCTAAAACAAATCGAGAACATCAAATACGTATAAACTATAATCTCGATTTGATTTAAAAAATACAATATTCTAAGAATATATTGAATGAGTAGAAGAAATTAAATAATAATTTTCAAATTGTTACTAGTTTCATTAACTAGTTATATTGATTATATAAAATGGTAAATAAAGTATTAGAACTAGAAAAATACAAATTTGAACAATAAATTAAATATAGTCATTTTTAAAATTTGACTATATTTATGTTGAAAGTGAACTTAGCTAATGCTATAATGTGTATGTACATTATTTAACAAAAAAGAGGAGAAATATGAAGAATTTAGAAAACGTAAAACCTCTTGGATTAAATGAAGATCAAATCATGGATCTTCTAAAATTGTATCAGTTTAAAGGAAAGGATTATTATTACGATAACCTTCTAAAAGGTGATTGTGAAGCCATTCTAAGAAAGACAATTAAGTCTGATATATTGGCTATTTCTAAAGCTTTAAATCTTGATATTACAGACCCAAGAAAAAAGACATTATTAAAGAAGGATTGTGAGCCTAAAAATAAGGATGAACAGTTCTTTATTAATATTAAAAACACATTAATAAAGTTCATGGGATTTTATAAAGACTTTGAACTTGTAACTCAAGAGTTTCAAAATTTAGCAAACGATCTTTTTGCTAATATTGAGCAAGTAAAATATAGAACTTATAAGACTCAAGGAGAGACTAGAGGATTCTTAACTAGTACAAAAGTTGTATCACAAAGAAATGAACTTGAAAATATGTTAAGTCAATTCTCTAGTTTAAATCTAAGTGGTAGATATGAGGTCTCAAATCTAATTACTAATTTTATTGTTGATTTTAAAATGCAAGAAATCTTTACAAATAAAAATGAAATCCTGTCTTTATTTATCTTATATGTATTATTAGTAAGTTCTGGATTTACATTGTTTAAGTATACTAGTTTCTTTGAGCTATATTTTAAATATAGTAAAGAATTCAAGGATGCAGAAATAAAGGCAATGCAAAATTATGAAGAAGGCTACAGTGATACAAGAAAATTAAATGCAGTTTTAGTAAAATTATTATTGGAAGGCTATGACAAAGTAGAAGACTATATTAATGAATATTCATTTGATGGTAAGAACTCAAAAGAAGATAATATCATTAGTATCATTTATCATCTTCCACAAGAATTTACTAAAGACGACATTAGAGCTAAAGATCCTATTTCTAGTGACTCAACAATCAATAGAGCATTAGCTAAATTATCGAAGCAAAAGAAGATACGTTCTATGGGATTTGGTAGAAGTGCTAAATGGTATAGAATCGAAAAAACACCAACATTTGCAGATGCTCATCAAATCAATTTATTTGATCTTGAAGAGGAAGAAACTAATAACTAATATGAAGGAGTGCAATAAGCACTCTTTTATTTTTTATATTCTATCTAGTTTAATAAACTAGTAACAATAATAACGATAATATGATATGAGTTAATAAAATAAAGATTTATTTTGGAATATATAATTAAATACATTAATCAAATGATAATAACTATAAAAACTAATCTGGCAAATCATGACAAATTCTTACAAAAAATAAGCAGTTCTAAAACGAATCGAGAATACAAAATATGTGTAATTGGCCATCTCGATTTCAATTATAAAAAAGTTGCTTTTTATAGTTTTTAATTAAAATAAAAACGCAGCTAAAAAAATAGAGTATATCAAATTTCAAAATTTTCACTATATATCTAGTTTTTAAAACAAGATGAAAAATAGGTATCATACCAGAAGAAAAAGAAGAAGTTTAAGATCAATCCCTGGCAAATAATATAGTCGAGTGAAAAAAGACTTTAACTAAAGAATTTAAGCTTGAGATGAAGAAATACCTGCAAAAGCTTCGCTCGATTTGTAATTTTTTTCAAAATCAAAACCTAAATATAATCAAATAGCAGTAGATGAACATATTTAATAAGGGTGTTTTTATAGCAAAATCCCTATTTAATTATATAAAAATGTAGTCGTGATATTGATTAAAAGCCTAAAAGAAGTGTTTTGTATTATCTACATAACTACCGATAATATATATTATGTTAACCAATAATAAATGCTTTAGATATGGGCTTATTTAGTAATATGTTGATAAGTTGATAAGTTATTTTTTATAAGTTTGCGTATAGTTCTTAAAAACGCTTATATTTTCTGATCAATTTGACCAATATATTTATATTATTATAGATATTTCGATTTGATTCACGGTATCAGACATCAACAACTTTTTAAGGAGGTCGATTTCATATTTCACATCTAGTTTTAAACTCTAGGTATTCGGTGAAATATTTAAATCAGATAAACCTTGTAGCTTAATACTGACACCTTACTTTAATTTAAATCTCAATTTATTACAATTATATTCTAGTATTTAATATTACATAAATAATGTAAGACTTTTTAAATTGTTATTTCAAACGCTATTATCAAATTGATGTTCTTCCTCTTTGATCTATTCTATTTAAAAATTAAAAATTGTATTTTTTCTAAAACGAATCGAGAATTGAAAATACGTACAAATCATCGTCTCGATTCGTTTTAAACATTCAGATTATTTTAATACCAATATGTTTTATTTATATAGTTTCTATTATAGTTATATTATATAAACTGGTTTTTGAAACTATATTAAATTTGAAATATTTTTAAAGCATTCATAAGTAACATTTAGTATAACTATATAGTATTTACTAATTATTCTTTTTTAAATCCAATACATTTTTATAATCAAACTGTCACAAATTAAATATATCAGATGTTACATTCATTGATATTTAAGTTCTGTATTTTTACATATGCTCATCAAAATATAAAACCAGATTCTAAAATTACAATTACAAAAATCAATAAAAAGCTTAATAATTCATTAAATTTTATTTTTTTGGTTAAGATGATTATTTATACATCGCATGAGCTATCAATATCCCAAATAGATAATTCTAGCTTGCATTTATTTGAGTAAACATTATAAAAATAAAACCTAAATAAAAGGCGCCTTATTTTAGCTTAATAAATATTAGAAGCTTATTAAATTGTACAATTCAATTAAATGATTTTTTTGATATGAACTCTAATCTATTTTCATTCGAATTTAAGACAATAAAAAAATAAATATGGAATCGTAATTAACCCTTAATATCAAAATAATATTTATTCAAAATTCTAAATTAAAGTTGTAAAGAAATTATATAAATTTATACTATAAGGTGTAAATTATTTTACGTAATTAATAGAGTACATTTTTTAAATAATAATTAATGTTAAATACCAGTATTATTATAATTAGTTTTATATAATAACTAATTATTAAAACTATATAGAAAATGAAAAATATTTTTTAACTTCTCCTTCTTTTTTTATATCCATAAAAAGTCCGATTATTACACCGTTCTAAAACGAATCGAGAACGCAAAATGTGCATGATTATACATCTCGATTTAAAATTTGAAAATGTACAATTATATCCATTTATTTAATAAAAATAAAGCAATGTCAAGATCATAAAAATACACTAATTAGCATTAAGAAAAAGGTATAAAATTGAACTCTGATTATCCTTTTTTAAGGTCAATTTATAATACTAAAAAAAGGATAAGAAATTACTTAATAACAAGTTTTAAGTTTAATTATAATTGAGCACATTTTTATCTTACATAAGCTTTTAAAGCTATATCCATTTAGATAAAAAACTTTTTAATTGATAACATATATTAATGATTCTACTTCTTAAAATTCATTAATTTTAAATTATAACTTTAAGCAAGTAATCTTTTGATAACTTTAACATGATATTTAAATAATATATGGCAACTAATAACGAAATATTAGTAATAGTACTTATTAAAAATTATTCACTTAATATCTAGTATTGAAGACTAGTTCTACTTTTAATTTATTTAAACAGCTATTTAGTTTTTATAACTAGATAGCAAATGAAATAATTATACATTATTAAATGTTCCAGGCATTAGATCACAATATTTTTATAACGCCATGTTTGGATTCACTATAGAATATTATTGAATAATAATCTTATTCATTTGCAATAATTTCTCGCTTTTTATATTCATTTGGTAATTTCCATTTATGTTATTTAACTATGTATTTCTTTTTAATATAAATGAAATCTTGTTATATGTTATTCTCTTAAATTTATTGAGCAATTATATAATTATTCAAATAAAACATTTGTTATTAATCATGTATTATTTTAATTCATATATAATAAATTAAATCATTATACAAAGTATAATTATTTATTATATCTCGTTTATAAGACTAGATATGATTTGAAATATTTTTTCCTTATGTTAAACAATTTATATAATAATATATTAGTTTCAAAATAATTATTATAAGGTTTCATTAAATAATCTCTCATAATTTGAACATATTTAGCCTTATTTTAGATTTATTATATAAGATGAATAAATATTCGTTTTGGTAATAAAACACGTTATAATGCGATTTTAAGCGTATTTTAAGGTTATATTAAAAAATAAAAAAAGAACTAGAAATAAATCTAGTTCTTAATATGTTTTTTTATTAAATTAGTCTAAATCTTTAAGGAATGAAGTACCCCAAACAGATTCTTTTAATCCAAAGTTTTCAGCAATTGTATTACCGAAATCAGCAAATGATTGGCGAATACCTAAATCATGAGATTTAATATTCTTATGCCAGCAAAGAATTGGAGTATATTCTCTTGTATGATCTGTACCAACGAATGTAGGATCATTACCATGGTCAGCTGTAATCATAATTAAATCATCATCATTACATACATTCATTAAATCCTTTAATTGAGAATCGAATTCTACCATTGCATTTGCATATCCCTTTGGATCTCTTCTATGTCCATATAGAGCATCAAAATCAACTAAATTTAGGTAGCATAAACCTTCAAAATCTCTATTCTTAGCAATATCAATCATATGGTTCATACCATCTTGGTTAGAAACTTGACGAATTGATTCTGTGCAACCTGCACCGTTATAAATGTCAGAAATTTTACCTAAAGCAATAACGCTCTTACCAGCTTCTTTTAATTCATCTAGAATTGTTGGAGCAAATGGAGAAACTGCATAGTCATGGCGATTTGGTGTACGCTTAAAATCATCAGCGCAAGTACCAACGAATGGACGAGCAATAATACGACCAACCTTCCATTCTGGTCTCATGCAAATCTCACGAGCGATGTGGCAGCATCTATATAATTCTTCTAGACCAAATGTTTCTTCATGAGCAGCAATTTGAAGAACTGAATCGCTTGATGTATAAACAATCATAGAGTTATCTCTCATTTGTTGTTCACCTAAAACCTTTAAGATTTCAGTTCCTGAAGCTGAATAATTACCGATAACCTTATGACCAGTTTGACGTTCTAATTCATCAATTAATTCCTTAGGGAACCCAGTTTCAGTAAATGTCTTAAATGGTTCTGTAACATTAAGACCCATGATTTCAAGATGACCAGTTAAAGTGTCCTTACCTAAAGAAATTTCTTGAGCCTTACCATATGCACCTAAAGCATTTGGATTTGCTGGAACACCCATGATTTCAGTTAAATTACCATAACCAAGTGAACCCATAGTTGGTAGATTAATTCCACCTTGTGATGAAGCGATGTGTCCAATAGTGTTTGCACCCTCATCACTTGTTGTACCATTGAAGAACTTATTTGAATCCTTACAAGTACCACAACCTACGCTATCAATTACGATAGCAAAAACTCTTTTAAACTTTTTCATATCATTTAATCCTTTCTGTTAGCAAGAGGATGAATCTCGTTAACCATTTCTTTTAAACGAGATTTATCTAAATGCGTATAAATTTGAGTTGTAGAAATATCTTCATGACCAAGCATTTCTTGTACATATCTTAAATCAACACCATTTTCAAGTAAATGAGTTGCAAAAGAATGACGTAATGTGTGTGGTGATATTTCTTTTTCGATTCCGTTATCTGATGCAAGCTTTTTAATAAATTTGAAGATAGCTTGTCTAGTCATCGCTTCTCCTTTATAGTTTAAGAAAACATAATCACTAAACATGTTTTGCGTTAAAACCTTTCTGCCATCATCAAAATAGTTTCTTAACGCTTCACTTGCAACATCCCCGATTGGTACGATACGCTCTTTATTACCTTTACCAATAATACTTATATATTTAGAATTAAGATGTAAATCCCCAACCTTTAATCCTGCAGCTTCAGAAACACGTAGTCCTGAACCATACATTACTTCTATTAAGGCTCTATTTCTTAATCCTAGAGGGGTATCTAATTTGATACTATTGATCATTTTTTCAATCTCCTCTACAGTTAATACTGTAGGAAGCTTTTTTTCTTGTTTAACTGAATCTATTAAGATACTAGGATTATCACGTGTTATTCTTTCATCACATAAGAATTTATGAAATTCTTTAATACTAGTAAGCTTTCTTGAAATTGATTTACTAGATAAACCAGATCTTTTTAAGCTTAACATATAACGCTCTATCGCTTCTTGAGTTATATCATTAACATCATAAACATTTTGATACTTTTTTAAGAAACGAGCATAATCCCTTAAATCAGTAAGGTAAGCATCTATTGAATTTAATGATAATGCTTTATCATTTTCAAGATAATATCTAAAATCTGATAATTCATAAAATTCAGGTTCTTCTTTTAAATCTTTACTCTTCATCAACAAACTCCATAAATACTTCGTTTCCTAACATGATTCCTTCATGCGTTAAACAATAATGATCTTCTTTTTCTTCTATTAGCTTTTTATTA
>JAEELC010000095.1 GCA_016288675.1 Acholeplasmatales bacterium
AAAACAAGATATCAATAAAGTTGTTCTTGATGCATCATATATCTTATCTACTGTTAAATTTAACGATAACATAATTGCTCTTATGCTAGATGAAGAATATTTTACAAATAAAGAAGAGCAATATACAAAGTTTAAAGTAAAAAAAGAAAACAAAAATAATTTCTTAAAATATAATAATGATAAAAAATAGAGGTGAAATTATGGGATTATTTGATAAAGTAAAAAATTTATTTACTGAAGAAATAGAAGAAGAAGTACCAAAAAAAGAAGTTAAACATATTGAAAAACCTTCAATTGAAATAATGGAACGTCCTGTTGAAAGACCAGTAGAACGCGTTGAAGAAAAAGAAGATATTTCATTTAGACCTATTGAAGAGAAAAAACAAACAAGAGAAGAAAAATTTGTTATATTCAATGATGATGATTTTAAAGAATTAGAACGTCCTAAAAGAGAAGAAATTAAAAAGGAAGTTAAAAAGGAAGAAGTTAAACCAGTAGCATATAAAGGAGCTGTAATAAATACTGAGCCTGTTGTTAAAAAAGAGTTTAAACCATCTCCAATTATTTCACCTGTATATGGTGTCTTAAATAAAAATTATGAAAAAGAAGATATAAAACCAAGAAAACAATCATCATATACAAGACCTGCTGCTCGCAATATTGATGATGTTAGAAATAAAGCATTTGGTAATGTAGAAGATGATATTAAAGATGAAATCTTAGGTAAATCACTTCTATTAAACGATGTTGAAGAAGTTAAAAGACCAGATATTGATATTTTTGAAGAATTAGATAGATATGAAGCTGAAAATCCTGTTGAGGAATTTGAAGTAAAAAAGCCAACTACAGTTGACGAAATATTTGGAAAATTAAATTCAAAAAAAGAAGAAATACTTGATGAATTAGATGAAAAAAAAGATGCAATAATTGAAGAAATTGATAATAAAACAAATGGTATTGAATTTGTCGCTAAAAATAATCTTCCTTCTTTAGATGAAGCATTTGAAACTGATGATAATATATATGTTGATAATCTACTAGATGATGAGGATCCTGTATCTGATATAGAAGTATCTAAACAATTATTAGATGATGATGATGTTCAAATTGATAGTGAAGATGATACTGAAGCACTTGCACGTGAACTTGAAGAACAAAAGAAAAAATTAGCTGAAATTAATGATTTGATGGATGAAAATGAAAAAGCTACAAAGACTAAAAATAAGAAGAATAAAGTAGACGAAGAATCATTAGAAGAAAGTGAACTATTTGATATACTTGATTCTAGTTACGAAAAAGAGGCTGATGAATAATGATAGATATAACTGATTTATGTTTTGTCATATTATGCGTTTTAGGTAGTATACTTTTAGTGGTTTTAATAATTCTTGGAATTAAGATGATTAAAACTATTAATAAAGTAAATGATGTTGTTGAAGATATTGATACTAAACAAAAGAAATTAAATGGTGTATTTGATATTATTGATACAGCAACTGATGCAGTATCAATAGTTAGTGATAAAGTTGTTGGAACTATCGCAACTGGAATTACTAGTCTTTTTACAAAAAGAAAAAAGAAAGAGGATGAAAATAATGAAGAAGAATAAAAAAGGATTAGGAATATTAATTGCAGGAGCAGCTATTGGAGCAACTCTTGGAGTTTTATTCGCACCTAAAAAAGGTAGTGAAACTAGACGTGATTTAAAAGCTAAAATTGATGAATTAGTTGCTAAGGCTCGTGAACTTGATAAAGATGAAGTAAAAGAGACAATTGAGGCTAAAATTGCTTTAATTCAAGAAGAACTATCTGATTTAGATAAAGAAAAAGTATTAAAAATTGCTAAAAAGAAAGCAAAAGATATTCAAGATATGGCAGCAGAGTTAGTTGATTATGCAGTAGAAAAAGGAACACCTGTTTTAGAAAGTGCTGCAGAAGCTGTTAGAAGTAAAGCAATTGATGTAACTAAAGAAGTTTTAAAAAAATTAGAAAATAAAGACTAGAATACTAGTCTTTTAATTATATGGAGGATTTATGAATAAGATTATTGTAATAGAAGGTACTGATTGTTCTGGTAAAGAAACACAAAGTAAAATGTTGTTAGATAGATTAAATAAAGAAGGATTAAGTTCAAAGTATATGACTTTTCCTGCATATGATACTCCAACTGGTAAAATTGTAGGTGGTTCATATCTAGGTAAAGAATCAATTGGAGAATGTGTATTTCCAGAGGGGGCTGTAAATGTAGATGCTAAAGTTGCTTCACTTTATTATGCAGCCGATAGACTTTATAATAAACCAGTAATCGAAGAAAATTTAAAAGAATATAATTTAATAATTGATAGATATGTTGAATCAAATATGGCTCATCAAGGAAGTAAAATAAAGGATCAAGAAAAAAGATATGAAATGTATAACTTTTTAAGTAGTCTTGAATATGATCTTTTAAAACTACCTAAACCAGATATAACAATATTTTTATACATGCCATATGAACAAGCATGTATTTTAAAGAAAAATAGAACAGAGTTAGATCAACACGAACTTAACCCAGAACATTTAAAACATGCAGAAGAGTGTTATCTAGAACTATCTAAACTACATAACTATATAAAAATTGACTGTGTTAAAGATGGAGTTATAAGAAGTGTTGAAGATATAAGTGATGAGATATATCAAAAAGTAAGAGAGATTATGAATTAATCATAATCTTTTTTTCATATAATAAAGTATGAAAATAATAGGTATAATATCAAAAAGTCAAATTATTAATAATAAAAAGTTTATAGGATGTTATGTAAATTATTTTAAAAAAACATGTAAAAAAAATATATATCCTATAATTATTCCAGAAGATAGTGATATTTTAATATTATCTATTTGTGATGGAATAATAATGCCGGGTGGAGATAGTGTAAGTGAATTTGATAAAAAGGTATTAGAATATGTAATTAAAAAAGATATTCCATATTTAGGAATATGCCTTGGTATGCAAGTAATGGGTGATAAACTTAAATATGTTAACAATCATTATCTAAAAAAACATATAGTTAATATAAAAAAAGATACATTATTATATGATATATATAAAAGTAATAAGATAAGTGTCAATAGTAGACATCATGAAGCAGTAGAGAATACAAAATACTTTATATCCGCAGTCTCTAATGATAATACTATAGAAGCTATTGAGATAAAAAATAAAAAATTTATATTAGGTGTACAGTGGCATCCGGAAGATTTAGAAAATGATTCTTTATTTAATTATTATATAAGTAAACTTTAAATGACAAATTTTTAACAATTTAGAATTTATAATAATCATGGTGATACTATGAGAAGGTTTAAAGCTAAAAAAAGAAAAAAGAAATTATGGATTTATATATTTATCTTAGTTACTATATATATATTATTTATAAAATTAATTTCCAATTATCACTTAAGTACTAATAACAAAGATTTCATTATTAGTATGTTAGATGATGGTACATATTATAATAAATATAAAAAAACCAATTATTTAAATATTATAACTAAATATATTATGAATATAGATATTAATGAGCCAAAAGATATTTTAAAATCCACATTTAAATTTAAAAAATCTAATAATAAAGTTGAAGCATCGTATGTAATGAATGATATAGAGCCTTCTATTTATATTTATAATACTCATGATACAGAATTATATAACAGTGCATATTTATCTGGTTATGATATAACGCCTAATGTTAAAATGGCATCATACTTACTTGA
>JAEELC010000096.1 GCA_016288675.1 Acholeplasmatales bacterium
CCGCCAAATGCAACAACATGATTTCCTGCATCTATATGTAAAAAATTATCATATATTAATGGCTTTGAAGAAATCTTATTCTTATTATACATTTGTACAGGCATATGACCACAAATATTTAAATCGCGTAATTTAATATCATCTATATTAGTCTTTAAATAAGCTTTCTTTCTAGCTTCCTCTAAAGTTGAATGCATCAATAATACTTTATTATTAATAGTTATAGTTTCATAAAATGAATTTATAAAATCAAAATATTCTTTAAAATTTTGATATATAAGAGAAATATTTCTATTTATATCAAAGCCTTCTGATACATAATCTAAATTTAATTTATTATAAAATTCATTTAAAATAGTATGTCCTAATACTTGTGAATAATAATATAATTTATTAGCATCAACTGGTTCTTTAAATTCATTAATTACATTATCACAATTACCTTTAATAATGTATATTTTATAATTTGAATTTAATAAGTTTTTTAAATAATCTAATATTTCTATATTATTATCTCCTTTTTCTATTACATCACCTAATATAAATAGATAGTCCTTAATAGAAAAATTAATATCTTTTAAAATTGTTTTAAACAAATTTAAATTAGCATGTATATCGGATATTAAATATATATTATTGTTACTATTTATTGTTAAATTTAAATTATTCATATGAAATTAAACCAATCTTTAGACAATAGTCTAAAAAGATATATGCAATACATACATCTAGTTTAGTTGTATATATCATTGATAATGTAGATATATTTAATCTATTACCTTTTAATAAATCATTATATAAATAGCGCATTAAATCAAATTTATCTTTTTTCTCAATATATGTACGCTTCTTTTCATAATTCTTTTGCATATCTAAATCTTTAAATAAACCTTTATGTAAATCATGAGTACATAATTTATTTATAGATTCATCTATTAAAGATGAAATAGAATAAACATTAAAATATGAAACATCTAGCAATTCAGCAAATACTTCAAGAGCTCTTATAAATAATTCTTTATGATTTAATGTAGAAGAATCTGTATATTGACTTAAATATTCAAAAATATGCTTATCGATTTCACTCTTCTTACTAAATTTAATATTATTACGGCTAATATAAGAATAAATCTCAATAATTCTATTTGTAAAATCTTGATAATTAATATCAGGCATTTCAAATGTTATGGTGTATCTATATCCTTGATATTGCTTATAAGCTTTCATTGTATCTAAAAAGCCTAAAGCCATATTTTGCATAATTTGTTCATGTCCAAATTGCATAAATGTTCCTAAGAAATGCGTTGGACGAATATATTTAACAAAGCTTTTATGTAAATATTCTGGGTGAGTTGGTTCTGGATTTAAATCAATTGCTACTACTTCTGAAGCGCCAAGCTTTAAACAAAAATTAATTGGTAAGTTATCGTTATAGCCTCCATCTACAAATGATTTATCTCCTATTTTACTAATAGGAAATACTGGCCAACAACTAGCACTTGATAAAATATAATCTCTAATTAAATTTGGATCTAGCTTATTAGCTATTACCTCATTACCTTTCATAGATGGATATTGTGCACTAAAAATACCAAATGTTATATCTGAATTAACAATCTTTTCAGGATCAATATATTCCTTAAATAATTTTTTTAAAGGACGTATATCAGCTCCTCTATTAGTAACGTAATTTAAAACCATGGAAATAGAATTTTTATTATTCTTTATACCATTTAACACATCATATCTATCAAAATTAAATCCATATTTAACAATCATAGATACATCAAGTTTCTCCCATAGCTCATAATCACGCTTAAGATCATGCTGGCAGTACATGGCCGCATTTAAGCAGCCTATTGATGTACCAGTAACAATATCAAATTTTATACCAAGCTTATCGAAAGCTTTGAAGCAACCTGCTTCATAGCTTCCTTTAGCTCCGCCTCCGCATAATGCTAAGCCTTTTTTCATACCTAATCACCCAATTCTTTTTTCTTTATCGCTTCTTTACGTTCTTCTAAGCTAAATGGACATCCACAATAATCTTGACGATACATATTTGCCTCTTCACTCATTTTTATAGAATCCTTATAGCCTTCTTCTTTCTTAAAATCAGAATATAAATATTTAACATTATATTCTTTTTCTAATTGATATCCTATTTCATTAATCCATCTACTAACCTTATAAGGTGAAATAGAAAGACTAGTTGTAAAATAATCAAATCCTAATTCTTTAGCTTTCAAACAAGTTTTTTTTAAACGTTCTAAATAACACAAATAGCATCTTTGGCTTCTTTCACCATCATGCTCATGACCTTTTATAGCTTCTAGATAATCTTTAAAATTATAATCATCATGAATAACTTTAATACCTAAGCTCTTACAATATTCTTCTTCAACACGTAAACGCTCATTATATTCAGATTCAGGACTTATATTATCATTTGAATAAAATACTGTAATATTAAAATAAGGTATTAAAACCTTAAGAGTATGTGTAGAACATGGAGCACAGCAAGTGTGCAATAATAGAGTTGGTTTAGTTGTAAGATTATTTAAAAATTCTTTAAATTCTTTATAATTTTCTAGCATAATCTTTTACCACCTTTAATGCAATAGTTGCGCTATTAAGTAGCTTAATAGCTTCATCAATTTTAACAAATTTAATTTCTTTTACTTCACTTGATAAACTAATAAATCCTTTTACATCACATACAAATGCACACATTAAATTTTCAGTGTTTTCCATTGGAATACTTTCTAAATATCTAATGTTTGAAGCATTTAAGCCTAATTCTTCATTTACTTCACGTTTAACGCAATCTTCTAAAGCTTCAAGAGGCTTAACAAAGCCTGCAACAAGCACAAATCTATCTACCCCATAGCTTTGACGTATAACTGCTATATTACCTTCTTCATTTATGCAGATAATAATTACACAGGTATAATTAAATGATGGATATTTTTTATTACATTTAGGACATAAAGATAAATCTTCATCACCTAAATGAATACTATTAGTCTTTGTACCACACAATGGACAATAATTAATCTTCATGTTCACGAACCAAAAATTGTGTTATTTGATATACTTGTTTATTAATCTTTTTTAATTTATAAACAAATTGGCTTTCTTTTAAATATGATACAAATGAATCAGAATCATAAATAGGAGTTAATTTAGCATCTTCATATCCTTTATTTAGTTTTAAAACATTATTTATATAAGATTTATCAAGAAAAGATAAAGTAATACGTTCTTCATTAATATCTAAAGCTTTTAAAATAACCACTTTTTTATCTATATCAATAATAACATCATCAATAAAGCTATGTCTATTATTTAAATCTCCCACAGTTAAAACTGTAATAAATTTATTTAAATCAATTAAATCAGATTCAAAATTTCCATGTATCATATTAAACTCCTTATAAAATATATCCTAAGAAGGCTACAAGATTATTTGCTTGATGAGCAAATAATGATGCATATATATTTTCTTTAAATAATTGATATATTAAAGCTAGTAAGAAACCAGCTAAGTAATAAATAAAGAATAATATAAACCAAATGCCTATGCTTACATTAGATGTTGATAGCATATGAGGTAAAGTAAATATTAATGCGCTTATTAATATTCTATAAATAGGCTTTAAATTATTTGATAATTCAAATATAGATTTTCTATATACTAATTCTTCTACTATAGGCGCAAATAATATTATTTGTAATCCTAATAAAGCTTTTGATGAATATTTTATCATTAATTGAATTGCTTCTTCATTCTTACTTGTACCTTCATACCCAAGTTTATTTAAAACTAATTCACCTAATATATTAGCACCAAAAGATATTGAAGAAAAAATTACGACTGATAATATAATTAATAATATATTTATAATTATTTCTTTTTTGCTTTTATTTATATAGAATTTCTTAAAATCTATTGTTAAATAAGTTCTACCTATAATAAGTAAAATTATAAACATTAATGAATAACTGATAAAATTAGTATATCCTTGTATTTCATAATATAAAGGAATATTAGCATTTGAATTCATTGCTACTTGGAATACTTCTTTAAAATCCATATTCTTATTTATAGAAACAAAATATGTAACAATAAACATCGCAATGAATGTGCCAATAATATATAAAACTAAATACCAGCCAATAATTGTAATTGGAGAAGATTTAAAAGCGTCAGATATTTTAAATGGTTCATTTTTATATTGATACTTATTCTCCATTTTTAATCCTCCAATTTCATATTTCTAAGTCCTTTAGGATAATGGTTCTTTAAATGGTTATTAGTAGCTTTAAAACCACCAAGAACTAAACCGCTTACTTTTATTACACCCCATCCATTTAAAGCCTCATGAACTATTTCTTCTCCCTTTAGATAATGCATAATTAATGGGTCATTATAATCTAATTCAACTATATTTTTAAAATGTTCTCCTAAAGCTTTAAAGAAATCATGGAATGGTACAAAACGATTGTTTTCTACCTCTCCAAGTTCTATACCATAATTTTTAATATTAAGCTTAGATAAATCATATGGTAATGCTGGAACATAATAACGAGAGCCATATTTAATAATATTTTTAATTTCAATATCTAGATTATCTTTGATAAATTTACGTACAATGTTAATATCTTTATCTTCTTTACCCTTAAATGTTTTAAGGTAACTTGATAAAGACTCACTATCCTTTTCAAGTAGGCAAGCGAATTGACCTTCACCACGCTTCATTGGATAGAAGCGATATGTATCTTCAATTAAGCCTTTATAAGTAGATTCTATAATTTCTAGAGGCGCTTTTATTGTATGATAACCTAGAGTTTTAATATATTCAACGATGTCACAATCCTCTTCAGGTGCAAATGTACATGTAGAATATATTAATTTTCCACCTTGCTTAAGCATCTTATTTGCTTGATTTATAATTTCGATATCTCTATCATGGCATACCTTAATGTTTTCAAGAGTCCATCCAGTTCTTGCGACTTCTTCTTTACGCATCATACCTTCACCCGAACAAGGAGCATCTACTAATATAACATCAAAGAATCCACTAAACACTTTAGCAAGTTCTGCAGGACTATTATTAGTTACAATAGCATTTTTAAATCCTAAACGTTCTAGATTAGAAAATAATACCTCACTACGTTTCTTATCTATTTCATTAGACACTAATACTCCATTAGGAATTCTACGTAAAATTTGAGAACTTTTACCACCAGGAGAGGCACATAGATCAAGCACCATTTCATCTCCTTTAAATTTATATAAATTTACAGGAAGCATTGCTGATGGTTCTTGGAAATAAAAAGCACCTAAATGATGATATATAGAATTACCATATTTTTGATCATTATTTAAATAATAGCCATCAATATCATACTTGATTTTTTCAAGTGGCATATTAGTATCAGCTACAAATTTATCATATTCAATTTTATTAAGTCTTATACTTCTAGAAGGAGATTGTTCAAGAGCTTTTAAATAAGCTTCATACATTTCTTCTCCTAATAGTTTTCTCATTCTTTCTAAATAGATATTATTCATATAGTTCACCAATTTTATTATACTAAATTTTAAAGACAAATTTAACTAAAAAGTCCCATTTTAAAAGAAAATTTGTTAAAAGACTTTTTTTAGAAACTGTTTCAATATGTCTATTTACAATTCTTAACATAAATCTATTTTAACAATTAATATTATTATGTGGATGCCTATCTCATGGATTTATAATTATACTATTTGAAGCATCAAATACTTTTGCTAATTCTATTGTAGAAAACTCTATTATTTCTTCTTTTAAATTATTTTATTTTTTACCTTTTGCTCTTAACATGTTAAATCTTTCTGTTCATTATCTTTTCTTCACTATTTTTTCACTATTTTTTATCTATATATATCACTAAAAAAAGAAAAAAGGACTTCAATTAATCAAAGTCCTTACTTCTCATTATAATTTAGCTTCTTGATCACTATTTATAACTTTTTTAGTAACCTCATGCTTAACTTCTTCAGTTTCTACATGGTTTTCTTTAATATATAAATCCATCTTATTATAAGGGATTTCAATACCAGCCTTATTTAAAGCTGCATATACTTGTTCAAGCATATAGAAATTAGTTGTCCAGTAATCGCTTGTCTTTACCCAGATTTTAGTTCTAATTTCAATTGCTGAATCAGCATGAGCGTTCATACGAACAAAGATGTCTCTATCTTTTAAAACTAAATCACATTTATTGATAACTTCTGTAATAACTTTTACAGCTTTATTATAATCAGCTGTATAAGCAATTGACCAAGTTTGATCTAAACGTCTAACTGGCTTTGTGTTTACATTAACAATTACACCACTAGATAAAGATCCATTAGGTAATAATACCACCTTATTATCTACAGTATTTAAATGAGTATAGAAAGCTCTTATATCTTCTACTGTACCTTCTTGTCCTTGAGCTTGGATATAATCACCAACCTTAAAAGGACGAGTAACTAGAATAACAATACCACCAGCAAAATTTGCTAAACTTCCTTGAACTGCCAAACCAACTGCTACTCCAATTGAAGCTACAATTGAACCAATTGATGCAGTTTCAACACCAATAAATCCCAAGAATAATAATACCCATACTATCTTAAAACCAATTGATAAAACTTGGAATGTTACTGATGTAAATGTTTTATCGCATCCACGCTTTGTCATACGGTTTTTAACACTTTTAGCAAAGCGATTAGTAACTTTTATCATTACAAAAAGAATAATTAAACCAATTACAATTCTAACACCTGTAGTTGTAATCCAGTGTAATAAATTGTCTCTTAATACATTCCAATGTAGTTGTCCAGATTCATCAATAAATTTTTCAGTACTTGTTTGAGAATCTAAAACAAAAGGATTTAATAATTTATTTAAAAACATACATTTTCCTCCTTAAAGCCTTTATTAATATAATTATACTTTAAATATAAGAAACTATCTAATGCTATTTTTCCATTTTTCTATATATTTTAATAATTTTTTATAATCCTTTAATGTTGTATAACCGTAATTTGCAACTCTTACAATATTATTATAATTCTTTCTACTAGCAGCTATATTGATTTTTTTATCCATCAAATAATTATATAACGATATTGAATCACTAACCTCAAGTACTGTTACAGCATTTGATTGATAATCTTTATAATATTTAATACCAAGTTTGTCTAAACCATCTCTAAAATATTTAGCTTTAGATAAGCAATCATTATAATAATATTGCATAGATAACTTTTCTATTTCTTTTAATTTATAATAAACTTCAAGTATTACATTCATTGTTGGTGTAAATGGAGTTTTTAACCCTTCCATCGCTTTCAAATACATTTTTAAATCAAAAGAATATGTATTAGGATTATTATCTAATATTTTTTGACAAGCTTTATTAGATAAACCTAATATAGATAATCCAAACATACAAGCAAGTCCTTTTTGACTAGTTACAAGGCATGCATCTATATTATATTTATCTATATCAACAGGATGAGCCATAAATGCACTTATTGCGTCTACCACAAAAAGCATATTGTTTTTCTTTGCAAAATTGGCTAATAAATCCATATCATATAGTACACCTGTACTAGTTTCAAGCATATTAACTAAAAGAGCTGTATAAGACTTATTATCGTATTTTTCTAAATCTTCTTCTTTTACTGTATCAAAATGATTAATCTTAACCACATCGTGTTTAATATTTAGTCTGGTTAATATAGAACAAAATCTAGCTCCAAAATCGCCTCCATCAATTACAAGCACTTTATCTTTTTCATTAAATATATTAAGTAGTGTAACCTCCATTAATGATGTGCCAGTCATTGATAGATATAAGAATTTATGATTCTTCGTATTTAATATATTTGAAAAACCTTTATTTAAACTATCAATAATAAAAGTCCCTGTTCTTTCATCATAATCTCTTAATTTATTTTTATAAATTTTATATAAATCTTTTGAATATTCAGTAGGTCCTACTGTAAAATGTAACATACTATCACCTAAAAAAATTATAGCATAAAAATAGCCTTCCTTAAATAAAAAGGAAGACTAAAAAATTTATATTCTTTAACATTTTTTATCGAAGGTGAAAAAGCTATACCTAGTTCAATAAAATGATTTTTGGTAATAATTGCATAATATTCTAAAGAATATGAAAACGAACAACTTTCGTCACTTATAAATTTCTTATATTTACAATCACCATTAATTTTAAAATTAGGAATTTCAAAAAAATTATTTCTTATATATTCCTCAATTTCGATTATTTCATTATACGACTTAATTCTAGTACCTTCATCACAAACATTAATGCATCCTAAATACCTAAAAGTTATTTCATAATTATTTTTCTTACCACTAAGGATAATGTTTATACCATTAAAATCATAATGAATACTTTTTCGTTTGATGGATTTAATTTGTCAAAATCTTTATTTGCTTGATCAAAACCGCCTTTTTATACATAACCTCTTTACATAAATATAATATACAATAAATTAAAAAATCAAATTTTGATTTACTAATCTTAATGATTTGTAATTTTTATCCAATTTTAATTAATTACTTCTATTAATTGCTATTATTTTATAATTTAATAGGATAAAATTAAAATTCAAAAACTATTAAAGTTTATAATTCATATATAACTTTATCTTTTATGTAAAATAATATATAATCTTAAAAGGTGATTAACTATTAATAATCA
>JAEELC010000010.1 GCA_016288675.1 Acholeplasmatales bacterium
AGTAATAAATTAGAAACAATTAATTCTTCTAAGCAATTGAAGCAAGTTCCATCATCAAATATTAGTGTGTAATATTTCTTTTCTTTTTTTATTTCTTTTAAAATCATGAGTCATATTCACCAACGATTTCTCTAGTTTCAGCAAAGAAAGTAAAGGCACTTGGATCTAACTCTTTAATTTTATCGCGTAAAATATAGCATTGAGCTTTTTCAATTGTACATACAATCATTTTTTTCTTATTACCAGTATAGCCACCAGTTGCATCAACAATTGTTAATCCTCTATCAAATTCATCAAAAATATATTGCTTGATAATTTCAGGATTGTCACAAATAATAAATGCTGTACGACGAGTTTTAGCATTTAATGCTAAATAGTCACAGATATAACCAGTTAACCATACAGTACAGATACCATAAATAACCATTTCAATGTTATATGTCCATGTTGTAATGTTATCAATTCCGAAAATAGAATAATTCTTAACTAAGAATCCAGCTAAAATTACAACAAAGAAATCCGTTAAATACATGCTCTTTGAATATGGGATATGAAGCTTTTGTTGTAAGATTTTTTGAACAATATCCATACCACCTGTACTTGAATTAGCACGAAGACAAATACCAATACCAGTTGCTGAAATTAAACCACCAACAACAGTTGATACTAAATACCAATTAGAAGCTGGTACAGTTTGTAAAAAATATAGAGGATTACAATTTAATCTTTCAAAAATTAAGTTAAATGTAGGGTCTAAAACTGATGCTAAAATTGTCTTTAAGAAGAAATCCTTACCTACAAATACATAAGCACATATTAATAAAACAAATTGTGCAGTATACATAAACATCCAGTCTCTATACCAGCTAATATCTCCTAGTGGCGATGAACGAAGAATAATTGTTATACCAGAAATACCACCATTAACAAGGTGAGTAGGTGAAAAGAAAAAATAGAAAGCAAAAGCCATCATAAATACACCGATTGTAATTTCAAGTAAAGATTTAATTAGATGCTTTCTCATTTTTCTCACCCGCTTTCATATTTAAATAAGCATTAACAAACATTTCAATGTTACCATCCATAACACCCTTAATGTCTGCTGTTTCCGCATTAGTTCTATGGTCTTTTACCATTGTATAAGGAGTAAATACATAGCTTCTTATTTGAGAACCAAATCCATTTTGAAGCTGTTCACCCTTAATTTCTTTTAAATTTAAATCAGCTTTTAATATTTCAATTTCTAATAATTTAGATTTTAAAACCTTTAAGGCTTCTTCTTTATTTCTTAATTGACTACGTTCATTTTGACAAGTTACAACAATATTTAATGGTAAATATGTTAATCTTACAGCTGAATAAGTTGTATTAACACCTTGACCACCATGTCCTGATGACATAAAAGTATCTACTCTTAAATCTTCATCAGCAATAATAATATCAAAATCATTTTGAATTTCAGGAGCTATATCAACAGAACAGAATGTTGTATGTCTTCTCTTGTTAGAATCAAATGGGGAAATACGTACAAGTCTATGAACACCACGTTCACTTTGAAGTAATCCGTAAGCATTTTTACCTGTGATTTCACATGATAAAGATTTAATTCCAACTTCACCTGGCTCATAATTTATAAGTCTTATCTTTAAATTATTATTCTTACAGAAATTTTGATACATTCTAAATAACATATCAGCCCAATCAAGAGCTTCTGTACCACCTTGACCAGGATGTATTTCAAGTAAGGCATTATATGAGTCATATTTACCACTCAATAATACCATAGTTTCAAATTCACTAATTTTCTTATCTAAATCTAAAACTTCATTTCCTAATTCTTCAAAGCTTGAAGAATCATCAAGTTCTAATAATTCATTTATTGAATCATAGCTAAGCTTTAATTCCATAAATGAATCATAATTTTCTTTATATGAATTAAGATTTGAAATAATAATATTGGCCTCAACGGGCTTATCCCAGAAATCAGGAGCCAATGTCAATTTAGTTAATTTATCAATTTCTTCTTTTAAATGACTAATGTTTAATGATTTTTCTAAACCATTTAATTTATCTTCAAATGAAGTTAAATATTTATTAATTTCATATTTTTCCATAAATAATGACTCCTCCTTTCAAGGCAAAAAAGCCCTTTCGAGCTTTTTTATTATCTTCTGCCGTGGCAATATTTAAATTTCTTACCAGATCCACATGGGCAAAGATCATTTTGACCAACACCCTTAAATACATTCTTAACAGGTTGATGTAATGTATCTGTATGAGAATCATTAGTAACTGTACCAGCAAGCTTATCTTCACGTTCTTGATTATATCTAATTTCAGCACGCATTAAGAATTTTAAGACATCACGGTTAATAGCATCAAGCATAGCATTGTATAATGCAAGACCCTTCTTTTGATAAATTTGAAGTGGGTTAGCTTGACCATAGCTTTGTAAAGAAACAGATTGGCGTAGTGAATCCATCTTATCAATATGTTCAGTCCAATGATCATCAAGAACACGTAATACAATTACTTTTAAGAATTCTTGATATACATCATCAGGATACATATTCTTCTTTTGATCTAATAAATTAGTAGCAACTGAATTTAAATAATCAATAATTTGGTCTTCATCATATGTCTTAATTACACCATAGTCACATGCACCTTGACCAAAATAAGTTAAATTAAATTCTTTAGTAATAGCTTCATCATCAATATCATATCTATTATGACCAACCTCTTCCATATGTGAATAACAAATAGAAGAAACAGCCTTCTTCATTAATTGACGTGCTAAATCTTCAATCGACTTATCACGAATAATATGCATTCTTTCAGCATAGAAGCTTTCTCTTTGATGTCTAATAACATCGTCATATTTTAATACGTTCTTACGAGAATCGTAGTTAGAACCTTCAATACGCATTTGAGCATTAGTAACTAGACGAGTAAAAATCTTAGATTCAAGTGGTAAAGATTCATCTCCACCATTTGTTAAATGGATAGCGTAATCTAAACGCTTCTTAAAGTTTTCACCACCGAAGCGAACCATTAATTGGTCTTCACTTGAAGTATAGAATCTTGTATAACCTGGGTCACCTTGACGACCTGAACGTCCACGTAACTGATTGTCAATACGACGAGATTCATGACGTTCAGTACCAAATACGCAAAGACCGCCTAATTCTTTTACACCTTCACCAAGCTTAATGTCAGTACCACGACCAGCCATGTTAGTAGCAATAGTTACAGCACCAAATTGACCAGCTTTAGCTACAATTTCAGCTTCACGTTCATTGTTCTTAGCATTTAAAACTTCATGTTTGATTCCGCAAGCAGTTAATTTTTTAGAAATAAGTTCACTTGTTTCAACAGCAACTGTACCAATTAAGATTGGTTGACCTTTTGCATGACGTTCTTGAACCTCTTTAATTAAAGCTTCATATTTAGCATTTGCGTTAGCAAATAATAAATCTGGAGCGTCAATACGTTGAATAGGTCTATTAGTTGGAACTTCAACAACATACATGTTGTAAATATCTCTAAATTCTTCCTCTTCTGTCTTAGCAGTACCTGTCATACCTGATAGCTTCTTATACATTCTAAAGAAGTTTTGGTATGTAATTGTAGCTACAGTTACAGTTTCTTGTTTAATTTCAACGCCTTCTTTAGCTTCAATAGCTTGGTGTAAACCATCGCTATATTGTCTACCCTTTAAGATACGACCAGTAAATGAGTCAACAATTAAAACTTCTCCATCTTGAACAACATATTCAACACCATTATGGAAAATAATATTAGCCTTCATAGCGTTATCAATTCTATGAACTAGGTTAACATTTTCAGATTCATAAAGATTCTCTAAATGGAACATTGCTTGAGCTTTTTCAACACCTGAAGGAAGTAATTGAACTGTACGAGATTCAACATCAAGTTCATAATCATCTTCAGTTAAAGATTTAACAAAAGTATCTGCTTCAACATATGCAGCCTTAGTATTCTTAGCACGACCTGAAATAATAAGTGGAGTACGAGCTTCGTCAATAAGTACAGAGTCAACTTCGTCGATAATTGCATAATTTAATCCACGTAAATTAACTAAGTTTTCTTCTCTTACTGCCATGTTATCTCTTAAGTAGTCAAAACCAAGTTCAGAGTTTGTAGAATACATAACGTCGCAATCATAAGCTGCACGCTTACCAGCTTGGTCAAGTTCACGAATATTTAAACCAACTGTTAAACCTAACCAACGAAGTAAGTTACCTACATCACCATTAGCTTCACGACCAGCTAGATATTCGTTAACTGTGATAATATGTACACCATTACCAGATAAGGCATTTAAATATGCAGGTAATGCAGCAGTTAATGATTTACCTTCACCAGTACGCATTTCTGCAATATTACCACCATGAATAGCAATACCACCGCATAATTGGACGAAGAATGGCTTCATACCAAGTAAACGCCAAGAAGCTTCACGTACAACAGCATAAGCTTCTGGTAAAATATCATCTAAAGTTTTTCCATTTTTTAATAATTCCTTAAAATAAGGAGTTTTAGCTTTTAATTCATCATCAGATAATTTTTGCATTTCAGGTTCTAAATCTAAAACTTGTTGTGCAATTTTCTTATCTCTTTTTAATTCTTTTAATCCTGTATCAAATAATTTTTTAAACATGTTTATTTCTCCAATTGCTTTTTTTCAATTTACAATTATTTTACTATATTTAAGCGATTTATTCAATAAAATAAGGGAATATTAACAATGTCAAAATTTATTATTTATGTTATTTTTACATTTCGTAAATTAATTTTAAAATAAAAAGTAAAAAGACCTTTTAAGATACAGAAAAAAAGGACGCCTAAGCGTCCTTAAACTTTAAAATTAAGTTTATTCAGTTTCGATAACAGCATAATTGCCGTCATCACGAACATACATTACCTTTGGTTTTAATGTTTCTTGATCTAAGTAAACGAAGAAATCATGGTCTGTAAGTTCAAGTTGAGTAATTGCTTCATCATCTGCTAATGGTACTAAAGTCATCTTCTTTGTCTTTACTAATTCAGCAGGTGCTTCTGGCTTAACATCTTTATCGAAATATCCTTCAACAAATGTATCCTTTAATGCATCCTTACCCTTATGTTCCTTAACACGAGTTTTATACTTTCTAATTTGTCTTTCTAGCTTATCAATAGCTAAATCAATTGATGAGTATAAATCTTCACCCTTTGCTTCGGCTCTTAGAATAACGTTCTTAGTTGGGATTGTAATCTCAACCTTATGATAGCCAGGATATACCTTAGCTAGAACACGAGCTCTTAAACCCTTCTGATCTTGGAAATATTGTTCGATCTTTGTTAGCTTGTCTTCAACAAACTCCTTATTACGATCGCTTGGTGTAAATCCGTTCTTTCCTACTACTTCTACCTTCATAATATCCACTCCTTTTTTTACCTTCTATCCACACTTGTATTATAGCATAAGATACCTGATAATCCAATATCTTTTGACAAAAAATGTCGATTTTTAAGTTATTTTAAGACATAGACATTGCATATTAAAACAAGACTAGTTTTAGATATCTTACTAATATTATTAAATAATTCTAACTTTTTATCATCAATATAAATATTCTTTTCACAAATTATAATTTCATCCTTGTAATGAGTAATTGCATAATTAAATAAATTACTATATTCAATAATAAAAGGGTCTCCTTTAAATTTATAAGCTTCCTTAAATAAAGATAAAATAATTAAATCAAAATCATCTAATGGAATAACGTTAAATTCTAAATCTATTTTATATTTTTTATAACAATCATCACATATAAAATATCTTTGATTTTCAAGTAAATCTTTCAATTTCCTTTGTACGAAAAAGGTCTTATTACATATTTTACAGCGCATAAAAAAATCACCTTCACTATATCATAGTCAAGGTGAATATTTTTTTCTTAAAAGAATATATCATTTGGAAATACATATATTAATCTATAAATGTATACTCCTAAAAGTAATAATAATACAGATATCCAAAATATCTTTGATTTAAAAATAGGATTTATATATTTTAAATTTCTAAATATACAAATAAATCCTAGCACAGGATATAGCCAAAACAAAGGATGATAATAAAAGGAAGCTTTTATATCACCTTTAAATAAGCTAACATAAGCGCGAGAAACACCGCACGAAGGACAAGGTATATGACAAATAGCCTTTATTATGCATATACTTCTTTTTTTAAGAACAAAATAAAAGATAGCAAGATATGCTAAAAATATAAATATAAGTAATACATATATAATTATATTCTTTTTGAAAATCTTGCTATCTTTCATAAATATACCTACTTTAATAATGCTTTAAATGCATCAACCTTATCTAGATGTTCCCAAGGAAGATCAACATCAGTTCTACCAAAGTGTCCATAAGCAGCAATTGCAGAATAACGTGGCTTTAATAAATCTAATTGTTCAATCATACCCTTTGGAGTAAGACGGAATTCTTTACGAACTACCTTTTCGATTTCTTCTTCGCTAACGCGTGAAGTACCAAATGTATCAACAAGAACAGAAATAGGTTCTGCTACACCGATTGCATAAGATAATTCAATTTGGCAACGCTTAGCAACACCAGAAGCTACAATGTTCTTTGCAATATAACGAGCCATATAAGCAGCACTACGGTCAACCTTAGAAG
>JAEELC010000097.1 GCA_016288675.1 Acholeplasmatales bacterium
ATTAGAATCAGTTGAGCTTATTCAAACTGAATTAAATGAATTTTGTTTATTTATTAAAGCGATTAAAGAAATCTATAATCCTCAATTTAACAAATTATTAGAGGTTATGATTTCAGATAAAGAAAATGTAATTCCTTATAAAAAATACATATTTAAAATTAGAGATAATATTGAAAATTTAATAAAATCATTTAATTCTTCTATTGCTAAATTAATTGATACTTATGTACGTCTTGATACTGGTTCAAAATATGACACATTAAGAAATAATATTGAATTCAGTTATCAATCTCGTCTTGAAGGTATTTCTAAAGAAACATATCTTCTTCAATCAACAATAACCAACTATCAAAATGGTATTTCTACTTTCTATAATCATATTACGGAAATAAATGTTGCCATGATTAATGACAACAAGAATTTCCAAAATAAAAATAAACAAGAAAAGAAAGAAATTAGAAAGCGTAATCTAGAATATCATGATTTAATAAATATCTGGAGAAATAAGATTAATCAAAACACAACAAAAATTGATGGATTAGCGAAATCTATAAGATTATTAGAAAAGAAAGCTGAAACATATAAAAAGAATAGACTTCGTGATTTAAATAAAGTTAGAATACTTGAAAGAAAAGATTCTATCGCATCAATATCAACTATTGAAAGATTAAATAGAATAACAAATATTTATGTAGATATGACTAGCGAAGAAGCTACTAATTTTATGATTAATCAAATTATCTATAATGACCCTAAGAGAAAGAAATTTAATTCATATAAATCAAAGACTGATAAAGCCTTTGATAAGATGATTATGGATTATAAGAGAGCTATAACAAGTTATCAAAATGACTTATTAATATCTTTATCAAAGATTAAAAATAAGAATACTAAAACATACAATAAAGCAAAATCAAATCTATTATCACAACGTGATGCTGACTTTTCTTTACTTGAAAAGGAATCAAAAGCGCTAGAAAAAGAATTTAATAACGCTTTCGATGACCATACTCAAGCTTTAAAGGAAATTGAAAGCAATTATCAAAACGAAATTATAAAAGAACGTACTGAATATGAAATAGAACGTTCTAATATTTTATCTCGTTATAATTCTTCTAAAGAATATTTCTATAGCCTTTTTTCATCTTGTGAAGATTTAATCAAATATTCAGAAGATGAATATGATCAAAACATAAAAGAGCTTGATTTAAATCAAACAGAGATTACGAATAAATATTTAAATGATATTTCAAAAATCAAAAAGAAAAATAGTGATAATAGAAATATTGAAGTTGCTAAATATCAAAATGAAATTAATATTATTCCAAAGTATGTTCAAATTAACACTAAGGAAGCAATTTTAAGAACTAAAACATATAATGATTCACTTGATAATGAAAATAATTCTATCAGAAGGAATCTTAAGGAATTAACTCATAATTCAAAGCTTGAAATTGAAAAATATAATATTGATATTCATAAAGAAAAGAAAAATGAATTTATCAAATTTAAAAAAGCTTGTTTAGAGCTTAAGAAAGATAATAAAATTCAATTAACAGCTATTGAAAAAGAAATAAAGAAACAAAAAGACTCATTTAAAATCTAAATGAGTCTTTTTTGTTTAGTTAAGTTTATAAATTACTACTTTTTTTATACCATAAATTTTTTCTTTTAAAATTGTAAAGCCTTCACATTCTGATGTTGGAGTGGTTTTAGCCATTTCAAAAGAAATTATGGCTTTTTCTTTTAAAATCTTAGAATCTAAGATTTCTTGCATAATCTTTTTAGTATCAGTCATTGCGTATGGAGGATCTAAAAAGACAATATCTATTTCATTTGAATGAATACGTTTTAGTGCATCTGAATAATTAGCGTTAAGAACTGTGCATGGTTTTTCGATTTTTAATAAGTTTATATTTTTCTTAACGACATCACAAGCTTTTTTATTTAAATCATTAAAATAAGCTTTATCTGCGCCACGTGATATAGCTTCAAGTCCCATAGCTCCACTACCTGCAAATAGATCAAGTACTGTAATATTTTCAAAGTATTGACCTATTAAATTAAAGATAGCTTGTCTAACTTTATCGCTTGTTTCACGCGTAGTCTCTAAATTTGTTAAATAAATATTATGTCTTTTATAAATACCTGCATTTATACGCATAAGACTTACTCCTTATTTCTTTTCGTTCTTTAAAACTTTAACTATTTTTCCGTTGATATCTTTACCATCAATTTTTTCCATAAATTGAAGTGCACCTTTAGTTACATCAATATATGTTTTATTTTCAGTAATTTTAATATCACCAATATTAGCTTTTCTTACACCACAAATCTTTGATGCAAATTGTACTAATTCTTGTGGACGTAATTTATCAGATCTACCAAAGTTAATAGCGATAGTAACATATTCTTTGTCACTCTTTTTATAATCTCTAAATTCCTTGCTAGAACGATCTTTACCAAATTTAGAATCACGTCTATCACGCGACTTAAAATCAGCTTTATCTCTTGAATTCTTACGTCTATTATCTCTATCTCTAGTTCTTCTTTCCATACGTGGCTTTTCTTGACGAACTAAAATTTCAGGATATTCCTTCTCTGTTTGAGAAGTCATAGATAAAAGAGCATTTAATAATTGCTTTGTATCAAATCCATTCATAAGAATATCATCAATAAGCTTTTTATTAGAATCAGTGATTTCATCATTTATATGAGAACCTAATGTTTCCATAAAGCGACCATTGATTTTATCCTTAATCTCTTCTGGAGTAGGGATTTGACAAATATTCATTTTTGAACGAGTGTAACGTTCAATAAATTGAACCTTACGTGTTTCTGAATAGCTTGCAAAAGAGATAGATAATCCATCTCTACCTGCTCTACCTGTACGACCAATACGATGTACATATAATTCTTGTTCTTGAGGCAAATCAAAGTTAATGATTGCTTCAAGATCTGAAACATCAATACCACGAGCAGCAACGTCTGTACATACTAAGATATTTGAAATACCTTCCTTAAAGGATTTCATAACCTTATCACGAGACATTTGTTTTAAATCACCGTGTAATGCTTCAGCTTTGTAGTTTTGTTTCTTTAATGTTGAAACAATATCTTCTACTTTAGATTTAGTATTAACGAAGATCATAACCTTATGGAAATTATATAAATCAAGAAGACGGATTAATAAATCAGTCTTAGATTCTCTCTTAAGATAGAATAAATCTTGTTTAATACGATCAACAGTTAATGTTTTCTTCTTAATTTCAATTCTAACTGGATCTTGTTGATAATGTCTTGTAACATGTTCAATAAATTCAGGCATTGTAGCACTGAATAATGCAGTTTGACGTTCTTGAGGAGTAGTAGCTAAAATAGTTTCAAGATCTTCCTTAAATCCCATGTTTAGCATTTCATCAGCTTCATCTAGAACTAAAACCTTAAGGTTAGAGAAATCAACTGTCTTACGGTTCATATGGTCAATAATACGACCAGGTGTACCAATTACAATTTGTGGATGGGCATTTAATTCTTTAATCTGCTTATCGTAGCTTGCACCACCATAAATTGTTGCAATTCTAATCCACTTTTTATATTTTATTAATTTCTTAATTTCTTCACTAACTTGAATACCAAGTTCACGAGTTGGGCATAGAATTAAAGCTTGAGTGAACTTATCTTCAGTTAAGCGAGAAATTAATGGAATTGAGTAAGCAAATGTCTTACCAGTACCTGTTTGTGCGATACCGATAATATCCTTACCCTGACTCATTTCAGGGATAGCGCGCTCTTGTATTTCAGTAGCATCTAAAAATTGTAAATCATTTAACGCGTTTAATATTTCAGTATCTAAGTTTAGACTTTCAAATGTAGCCATTATTATACCGCTTTTCTATAAATTATTGCCAAAAGGCAACATCGTCAATTATATACTACTTAAGCCTTTTTTACAAGTTAATTATATAACAGTAACATAAATGTTAAAACAAATGAATAAAAGGAATAACAATTCTAATAATTGTTACTCCTTTTTTTAATCTTTTAATTAATCTTAACTTTTCCTTCCTCAATAAGGCTAAGCATTATTTCAGCAATTTTAGGATCAAATTGTGTTCCTTTATTATTAGTTAATTCACTAATTATATATTCTTTAGTTAATTTATCTCTATAAATTCTATTTGAATTCATTGCGTCAAAGGAATCAGCTACACAAATAATTCTAGCTATTAAAGGAATTTGTTCTCCCTTTAAGCCTTGAGGATAACCTTTTCCATCATATCTTTCATGATGATATAAAGCACCAGCTTCAACATTATCAAGGCTCTTAAATCTTGATAAAATTTCACCACCATGAACTGTATGTGATTTAATTATTTCAAATTCTTCTTCTGTAAGTTTACCAGGCTTACCTAAAATATTGTCAGGTACACCAATTTTTCCGCAATCATGAAGTAAACTAATATAATAAACATTATCAAGTTCTTCTTCAGAAAAGCCTAATTTTTCAGCAATTTGCTTAGAATATGTAGCTACACGTTTAGAGTGACCATTAGTATATGGGTCTTTAGCATCAATGAATCCTGTAAATGTTTCAATCGATTCACTAATAATTTCATTATCACGATCATGTCTAGCTTTATATTTTCTATATTGAGAATATCCTACAACTGCCATTATAAATACAACAAACCAAATAACAGATAATATAACCGCAATTCCAAAGAAAATATCAGATATTAAATTAGTAGATAATTTATATTGTATGAATAAAGATGAATTTTCAATACTTTCCCCAATTTTTACATAAATAATCATACCAGGTACAGTAGCTTCATGAGATTCGATAGGCATTTCTACTGCACTTGCGGATGAACTAGGAATATAAATAAAATAATCCCCTTTATACATATGGATGAATTCATCACCATCAGCCACATAATATTCTAG
>JAEELC010000098.1 GCA_016288675.1 Acholeplasmatales bacterium
AAATGTGACGAATTCATTAATGAATTAAATAAATATTTAATATGGTTTAAAAACAAAAGAATTAAACAGAGATTATTCCAATTAAGAAACGTTTGATATATATTATAAATAAGTCTAAAAAAATGTCCGCATCCCCAATTGGTACAATTTATTTTGACACAATCAATGGGCAAGAAGTTCGTTATGATTTTGAAGTTTATGATGAAAAATACAAGTCAGCACATTATCATTGGTTGAAAGATTCTCAATATTATTATGATAAATATGGTAATTTTTGTAGGCATCGAAAATTAACAAAATGTGATTTTGAGCATCATATAGCGCCACTTGATGAAGATTATAAGACTTATGAAAGAAGGATGAAGTATGATAAATTTAGATAAATATATTATAGAAAGAATTCCTAATGTTTTTGAAGATAAATATGTAACTTGCCATGATGGAGTAATTTATAAAATTGAATTTCAAAATAATATTTTAAATTTTATTGTTGATCTAAATAGGACAATGAATGATGAACTAGATGACCTTCGGAAAATATATCCTTTACTTCTTAATTACAAATTTGAAGGACCAAAAGACTTTACAATTGAATGCTCTGACTGGAAAACCGGTAAAGAAATAAAATCTTTAGAAACTGATATTATTTATTCATTTTTTGAAAATATGAAGAAAATTAAAAAAGAAAAAATAATGCTCATTTAATAAATGTAAAAGTGGTATTTCTAAAGATACCACTTTTATATATTTATAAAGGGATTATATAATTAGTATTTTCTTTTATTTATAAATTGTTTATGATAGAATGAAATAGTATGAAATGAGGTTTTATAATGTTTTCATGTTTTAAAGATAGAGCTTTCTTAAAGAGATTCTTTAGTATAGCTTTACCTGTAATGCTAAGTGCATTTGTAACATTCTTAGTATCATTTTTAGATAATATAATGGTTGGTACAGTATCTAATACAGCAGTATCTGGTGTATATGCAGCTAACCAAGTTACATATTTATATGATTTAGCAATTTTTGGTGCATTAGAGGGTGCTGGTATATTTATTCAACAATTTAATGGAAATAATGATGAACTAAATATAAAAAATTGTTTTAGATTTAAAATAATAGTACTAATAATCTTCTTACTATTAGTTATTCCATTGACTTATATATTAGGCCCAAAATTAATTACATTTTATTCTAAAAATTATATTAATTTTGATTTGATTTATAAAGAAGGAACAGATTATTTAAAAGTAATTATTATATCATATATCCCATTTTCAATAGGATATATTTATTCAACAAGCTTAAGAGAGCTTGGCAAAACAAAATATGCAATGTATTCATCTATAATTGCAGTTGGATCTAATACATTACTAAATGCGTTATTTATATTCGGCTTTAAACAGGGAGCAATAGGCGCTGCAATTGCAACTATAATATCAAGAACATTGGAAATGATTTTCTTGATATTTATTTGTCATTTTAAGAAATTTGAATTTTGCAATCATACGTTTAAAGATTTTAAAATTGATAGAAAACTATATAAGCATATATTATCAAAGAGCTATTTATTATTTATAAATGAAATAGGATTTGCAGTAGGTAATATATTACAAACACTAGCTTTTTCTCAGCGTGATGGTGTTTTAAGTGCAATTTCTATCTTATCAACAATTACTAATATAATAATGATTCTAATCCAAGGCTTATCAACTGGTATAGGAGTAATAGTTGGTAATGATTTAGGACAAGGTGATTTTAATAAAGCTTTAGATGATAATAAGAAATTAAATCTATTAGGCTTTTATATGGCACTTTTTACTGGTTTAATATTAATAAGCTTATCTAGTGTTTTACCTAACGCTTTTAAAGAAGTAGATATGCCTCAAAAAGTAATTGCGACTAAACTAATAATAATATATGGAACATTATTATTCGCAAATACTTTAGCAGTATCTACATACTACACTTTAAAAGCTGGTGGTAAAACGTTCTTAACATTATTACTTGATACTATTTTTATGCTTGCTGTATATGTGCCAGTATCTTGGATATTAGCTTCATATACTAATTTATCAATTGTATATATTTATCTTATTGTTAGAAGCTTAGATATATTAAAGATGGGGCTTGGATTATTCCTTGTAGGAAGGAAATCTTGGTTAAATAATTTAACAATTAGAAAAGAAGTTTAAATTATATTTCTATAATATTGACAATAATAAAACTTTATTCTAAAATAAATTAAATCAATGCGAAGAACGATTTATCAATGTATCTTATAGAGAGTCTGTGGTTGGTGTAAACAGATAGAACATGTTAAGGAGAACATCTTCAAGAGATGGAAGAAATTCAGTAGAACCATCCGTATGCCTGCGTTAAAGGTTTAAGTGCTAGATTAAAATCTAGAACTAAGGTGGTACCGCGTATTAGACGTCCTTAGATTAGGACGTCTTTTTTTATTTTAAGAGAGGAAATATTTATTATGAAAAGATTATTATTACCTGAAAAATATCAACCAACACTTAATGCTTATCAAACACAAGAAGCTATTAAGTTTGTTAGAGATAATTTTGAAAAGAAGCTTTGCAAGAGATTAAATTTAACTCGTGTATCAGCTCCTTTATTTGTATTCCCAAGCTCAGGTTTAAATGATAATTTAAACGGAGTAGAGCGTCGTGTTAATTTTGATATTAAAAATGTAAATGAAGAAGTAGAAATCGTTCAATCACTTGCAAAATGGAAACGCTACGCTCTTCATAAATATGGCTTTGTACCAGGTACTGGTTTATATACAAATATGAACGCTATTAGAAGAGATGAAGATCTTGATTCAATGCATTCAGCATATGTTGACCAATGGGACTGGGAAAAGGTTATTGATAGAAAGGATAGAACTATTGAATATTTAAAAGATACAGTAAGAAAGATATATTTATCAATTAAATCTCTTGCACATCTAGTTGAAGTTAAATATCAAATCTTCCATAATCTACCACGTGATGTTTTCTTTATTACAACTAAAGAGCTTGAACAAATGTATCCTTCGTTAGACCCAAATATGAGAGAATATGAAATTGTTAAAAAGCATAAGGCAGTATTCTTGATGCAAATTGGGGACGCTTTATCTAATGGTAAGCCTCATGATGGTAGAGCTCCAGATTATGATGACTGGAGCTTAAACGGAGACTTATTAGTTTATTATGATGTTTTAGATATCGCATTTGAATTATCAAGCATGGGTATTAGAGTAGATGAAAAATCATTAGTAAGTCAGCTTAAAAAACATAATGATTTAGATAAATTAACTAATCCATATTGCCAAAGTGTAGTTAATAATGTATTACCATTAACAATTGGTGGAGGTATTGGACAATCTAGATTATGTATGTTTATGCTAAAAAAGGCTCATATCGGAGAAGTTCAAGCTTCTGTTTGGCCTCGTGAAGACCTAGAAATATTAAAGAAACATAATATTTATTTATTATAAAATGAAGAAAGATAGTATTTGCTATCTTTTTTTATTTTTAATATAACAAAAAATTAAAAAATATAGTAGAATAGGATTATAAGAAAGAGTTTATAGGAAAAGATATGACAAGAAAAGATTTTAAAAATTATATAAAGAATAATGGATTAGATAAATACATATATTTTAATAGAAGATTATTAAATTGTCATGACAATATAGTATATATTGTAAATAGACCATTATATGGTAGACTTAGATATAATTTTAAATGTAGATATGTAGTATTTGATAATCTAGATTTAAAGAATCAAAATGAAAGAATATTTTCGCATATGGATGAAGCGATAATGTATGGATTAACATTATTTAATTCATATATTGAAAATATTTCAAACAAGGAAGAAAAGATAGAACTAAATAATAAAGTTAAAATTCTTTTAAAAGCTTAATAGGATAGATTTAATCTATCTTTTTTTCTATTTGGAGTTATAATAAATTAAAGAATGGTGGGATATGTATGTTTAATAAACATGATAAAAAGAAGAATAAATATATGCTTAATGGATCATTAAAGCGTAAGGGCTATGACTGGTGGTGGCATAGCTTTACAGCTTTAGATGAATTCAATAATGAAGTACCTTTCTTCTTTGAATTTTATATTATAAATCCTAAATATAAGAATAAGGGATTAAATTTAGGATTAATTAATCATAAGCCTTGCTTTTTAATGATTAAATTTGGACATTGGGGCGAAAATAAAAAAGAGCTTAATTATTTTATAGATTTAAATGATACTACAATTAAGCATGGTAAGGATTTTAATATAACTGCTAAATCATGTGTTTTATCTGAAACATTGTCTAAGGGAGCATTTACAATAGATGAAAATAGTATTGGTTTTAAAGAAAAAATGACTGATTTAGGTTCATGCTCATGGAATCTTGAAATTAATAAAGAAATTGCATGGAACGTAGGATATGGTACATGTGATTTATTAAGAGAAATTAAAGCTTTCCAAATGTATTGGCATGCAGAAGGTATGAAAACAACTTTTAGTGGTGAAATAATTTTTGATGGTAAAAAATATAGAGTAATACCAGATAAAAGCTATGGATATGCTGATAAGAATTGGGGAAGAGGATTTACTTCACCTTGGGTATGGCTTTCTAGTAATAATTTATACTCAAATAAGAATAATATAAAATATAATAATTCAGTATTTGATATAGGTGGAGGACGTCCTAAAGTTTATTTCTTACCTTTAAATAGAAAATTACTTTCAGGTATATATATTGAAGGTAAGGAATATGAATTTAATTTCTCTAAATTTTGGACACATACTAAAACTAAATTTAATTCTTATGAAGATCAAGAATATATATATTGGACAGTAGATCAATCTAATAAAGAATATTATTATAAATCTAATTTCAAATGTAAGAAGAACGATATGATTCACATTAGATATATTGATCCTACTGGTACTGTTAAATTCCATAATTTATGGAATGGAGGAAACGGAACAGGAAATATTAAATTATATAAAAAGAATAAGAAATCTGATTATTTAATTGATGATATTAATTGTAGTAATGTAGGATGCGAATACGGAGAATTTGATTAAAAAAATAGGCTTTATGCCTATTTTTTTAAATATTCAATTAAATTCTTATATATTTCAGGTAATTCTTCATTCTTTCTTTTAATAATAGCTAAAGAAGTATATAAATCAGAAGAATCAATTATCGAAGAATAAAGATTTGAATTTAATGTTTTATATGCTCCTTCTGGGACAATTGCATGTAAGTTTAAGCTTTTGGCAAGAAGAATTGCAGTTTTTGCATCATCAACTAACGCTTTAACATTAAAATTTAAATCATTTTCTTTAAATAAACGCTTTAATGTATCATAGAAGCGTCTATATACTACTAAATCATATTTAGATACATCATTTAATGTTATATTTTTGTCTATCATATCATTACTTGTAAAGACCATAGGCTCTTTTTCAAGTAATATATAATCATATATTTCTTTATCAAAAGGAGTACGTGTGATAGCTAAATCTATTATTCTTTTATCTAATAAATCTAAAAGCTTAAAAGTATTAGCTTCTGTTATTTTAAATGTTGTATGATTATATTTATTATAAAAATCTCTAAGCTTATTACCATATAATAAAGAAGTAGAGCTTGATACAGTACCTATATTTAAAACTTCTTTATTTTTATTACTTATATTATCTAAATCATCTTTTATAGTATTTGATAAAGCTAATATAGTAATAGCTTTTTCATATAATAGCTTTCCTTGCTCAGTTAAACGTAATTGCTTACCACGTATAAATAAAGTTGTTTCAAGCTCATTTTCTAAAGATTTCATCATTCTAGATAATGGAGGTTGAGCAATATGTAAAACCTTACTAGCCTTTAAAATTGAACCTTCATCAACTACACTTTTAAAATATGATAATTCCTTTAAATCCATTTCTATACCTCCAATAATATAGCATATACCAATAAAGTATATATTTATAATATTGTTTATATATTGAGTATACATTAAAAAGTGATATAATGCAACTGGGTGATATTTATGTTTACTTTATATAAGAAATATTTAAAGAAATATAAAGTCCAAGTTTTCCTTGGTCCTTTATTCAAATTGTTTGAGGCTGTTTTTGAATTATTAGTCCCATTAATTATAAGAAATATGATTAATGAGGGTGTTAATGGAACATTAACTGGTGACGAAAAGATTAGATATATATTATTTAATGGTGGTTTATTAATCTTATTTACATTTATAGGATTATGTACTACTATTGTTTGTCAATTTTTTGCATCGCGTGCTAGCCAAGGCTTTGGTACAGCACTTAGAAATGATTTATTTAAACATATTAATACATTATCTTTTAAAGAAATAGATAATTTTTCAACATCAAGTCTTTTAACAAGACTTAATAGCGATATTAATAATGTACAACAAAGTGTTGCAATGCTAATAAGACTTGTAATAAGAGCTCCTTTCTTAATTATAGGTGCTACAATATTATCATTTAATGTTAATTTCTATGCAGGATTAATTTTCTTATTTGCTGGTATATTATTATTTGCAATTATATTCTTAATTATGATTATCCAAGTAAAGAAGAATAGAATACAACAACAAAAGATGGATACTATTACAAATATAACAAAAGAGAATATATCTGGAAATAGAGTAGTTAGAGCCTTTAATAGACAAAAATATGAATTTGAACGTTTTGTTGATGAAAATGTATCATTAAAAAATGTTCAAGTTAGAATTGGTAGATTAAACGCACTTTTAAATCCGCTTGTATTTATTACAACTAATGCGGCAATTATATTAGTATTATATGTATGTGGAATTGCGTTTAAGAATGGTACTATACTTCAAGGTGATGTTACTGCATTATATAATTACTTACTTCAAATTCAAATTGCAGTAATGGTAGTTGCTAATCTTGTTGTAGTATTTACAAAAGCTAAAGCTTCTAGTGCACGTATTAATGAAGTATTTAATACAGAAAGCTCTATTGTTAGCGGGTGCGAAACAACAAAGCTTAACAATACTCCTTTAGTTCTTAAGAACGTATCATTTAGATATAATAAGGATTCGTTAGACGCTTTACATGATATAAGTGTAGAAATAAAAGAAGGAATGACATTAGGTATTATTGGTGGTACTGGTAGTGGTAAGACTACATTCAGTTCTTTAATTAATAGATTCTATGATATAGATAGTGGTGAAATCTTATTATTTGGTAGAAATATTAAAGATTATGACTTATCATTTGTAAGAAGTGAGATATCTCAAGTCTTCCAAAAATCTGTATTATTTAAGGGTACACTTAGACATAATTTAAAGCTTGCTAAAAAAGATGCTACTGATAAAGAATTATTAAAAGCGCTAGAAATTGCACAAGCTAAAGAATTTGTTGATCATTTAGATAATGGTCTTGATACAATTATTTATCAAGGTGGTAAAAACTTATCTGGAGGACAACGTCAAAGATTATCAATAGCTCGAGCTATTGTTAAAGATAGTGATATACTAGTATTAGATGATACTAAATCTGCATTAGATTTTAGAACAAGTAAATTATTGACAGCATCTTTAA